>JAYTDP010000350.1:0-1729 GCA_043735865.1 Bdellovibrionales bacterium | reverse complement strand
ACGAAAACTATCGGCACGCTCTCAAAACTTTTGAATATTCCTGAAAATGAATTGGTGAAAACCATGTTCTTCGCGACTGGTGAAGAGGGCGATAAAGATATCAAACCAGTTTGCGTACTTTTGCGCGGCTCGGACGAAGTCAATCCGGTGAAACTTAAAAATTTGTTAGGACTTTCGAATCCTCCACAATTGCTGAATGAAAAAGAAGTGAACGATCTCACTGGAGCTTATCCGGGTAGTTGTGGGCCGGTGGGTTTAAAAATTCCTATTTACATGGATACCGGAGTTGAAAACTTCAGAAATTACGTCGTGGGTGCGAACGAAAATGGTTTTCACTTAACAGGTGTCAATCACGGAAAAGATTTTTCGGTGACAAAAACGGCCGATCTGCGTCTGGCCCGCGAAGGAGATAAAAATCCGACCGGCAACGGAGTTTTGAAATCGTTCCGTGGAATTGAAGTTGGGCATATCTTCTATCTGGGCACCAAATATTCAAAAGCTATGAACGCCAACTTTCTAAATCAAGAAGGTAAATCGGTTCCGATCGAGATGGGTTGTTACGGAATTGGAATTTCCAGAACCGTTCAAGCTACAATTGAGCAATGCCACGATAAAGACGGAATAACTTGGCCATTGGCGCTGGCCCCCTACCATGTTCACATCTGTCTTCTTGATCCCACCGACGAGGCTGCAAGCAAGATCGCAAATGACCTCTATACAAATTTATGGGCCGCGGGAATTGAAGTTTTACTCGACGATCGCGACGAGCGGCCGGGTGTGAAGTTTAAAGACGCTGACCTCCTCGGGATGCCTTTGCGTATAAATCTAGGCGCACGTGGAATCAAAGCGAATGAGATTGAACTCATCGCCCGCCGAACCAAAGAAACGCAAAAAGTTCCGATTGATCAACTCGAAGCGAAAGTAAAAGAATGGATCAGCGCCAACTCTTGATAAATCCAATTTTTGTCGCACTCGATGTCGACGATCTCAAAAGTGCATGTAGTTTGGCCGAGCAATTAGCGGGCAAAGTCGGCGGATTTAAGGTGGGACCGCGTCTTCTTATTCGCTTTGGTCCTCAGGTTATAGAGAAAATCGCAAAGTTCGGCCCTGTCTTTGTCGATAATAAATATTACGATATTCCTTCTACAATGGTTTCTGCAATACAGGCCACTTTTGATGCTGGCGCGACTTTCGCCACCATTCACGCTCAATGCGGAAGTGAAGCCTTAAAAGCGCTCGCCGACTTAGAAAAGAAATTGAGTGAGACCCGCGCCTTCAAAATTTTAGCCGTTACTGTTCTAACGAGTTATTCAGCGCAAACAGTCCCGCCGAACTGGAAGCCTCTGCAATTTATTGAACATGTCGAGGCTTTAGCCGATGCAACGATGCGCGCCGGATTAAGCGGTATTGTTTGCTCCCCGCAGGAAGCAAGCGCTATTCGACAACGCCACCCGCAATCGTTTTTGGTAACTCCTGGTATTCGCTTAACCGCAGACAAGCCAGACGATCAGACCCGCGTAATGACCCCAAAGGCGGCTGTTGCTGCCGGTGCATCGGCGCTCGTGATCGGCCGTCCAATTTTATCGTCGGCTAATCCTGTTGAAACTGTCGGAGAAATCCTAAAATCTCTCGTATCTGCAAGATAAAATAATAGAGTCACTCGAGGCCATGTGGTAAAGGATTTCGTATCTTTTGCTTAAGGAGATAACTGTGAAATCAGTTTTTCTAA
>JAYTDP010000349.1:0-2622 GCA_043735865.1 Bdellovibrionales bacterium | reverse complement strand
GGCAGCTTGGTCCACTGATCGTTTTCGTAGTTCCAATCCTTCATACTGGGAGGAGCCGTCCTTCAAAAAATTGAAACGCATAAAAGATCACCGGCGCCGCAAACATCATTTTGTCGATCCGAGCAAGAATGTCGTCACGACCGATAATGAAAACGCCGGATTCTTTGATTCCAAGATCGCGCCGAATTGCCGACATCAAAAGACTGCCGACGCGACCCACGAGGGAAATCGCAAATGCGGCCGTCGCCCAATAAATTTCGGTTCGGATGGGCAACATTTGGCGCATTCCCCACGCAGCGACGAGAGTGAAAATGACGGAGATCAAAAATCCCTCGAGAGTAAATCGGCTCGAAATATTACTGAGCGGTTTAATTCGGCCGACAAGACGATTGCCAGTAAAGAGTGCGGTTTCGTTCACTTCCGAAAGAATAAAGAGATACATGACGATAAAGATTCCTTGATCCCACATCAGAATACGGCCGACGTGTAAAAATCCCCAGCCAAAAAAGATGAACGACATAAGCGAGAGGGCTATATACTGGATCATTTGCGAAACGGCATTGCGCGCGATCGGCACCATCGCCAGCCCGAAAAAGAAGGCCATGGGCATAATGTTAAAAAATCGATCGTAGTTTTCGTACAGCAAATAACCTTGAGCCCAGATAAGTGCGTAGGTGATAAACACGAACCAGCTACGGTGATACATGCCGGTCATTCGGTAGAAAGTTTTCGCACCGAAGGTCGCCGCGAGGATAACTCCGATGAAAGGCCAAGGTGACGGCAACCCAGCAAAGAAAAACACGAAAGGAGTGGCGAAGACCCAGCTCTTCACGCTGAGCCAGGCGGTGATCCATTTCGGATTGCGGAACTTCATGTAGAACAAAACGGAGCCGGTGACAAACAAGAAAGTCATAACGAGAACGGCGGTCTCAACGTAAAGTTTATTTTCCCATAGGGTTTCGTGAATCATCACGTTGGTCTCCAATCCAGATTGAGATCCTTAATTTTCTTATAAAGGTTCGATCGCGACACCTGCAGCACCCGTGCGGCTTCATCGACATCATTTAATTTCTTGAGACAACTGAGTATCACTCGGCCTTCGAAACCTTCGACAAGAGCATTGAGCCCGTTTGAGTAATCGAGATTTTCAACCGCAGATGCCGAAGTCTGAAATCTTATCAGGCGTTGCACGTCTTCGGCGCGAATAACCGGAAGGGGAGCAACTAAGGCCAATTGTTCGCAAACGCGTTTTAGCTCGCGCACATTTCCGGGCCAAGTGTAGTCTTTCATCACTTGCGACGCTTCAGCAGATAGTTCTTTCTTTCGCCCACGTTCTTGTAACAGGAACCAATCTGCCAATTCTTGTATATCGTCAGTGCGTTCTCTGAGCGGCGGCAATTGAATGGTCTTGCCGCTGAGTCTCCATAGAAGGTCTTCGCGGAATTCACCTTTTTTTACTAAAGATTCGAGAGAGCGGTTCGTTGCTGCAATCACTCTCACGTTTACGCGGGTCGGTTCATTCGCGCCCACGCGGCGGATTTCGCCCGTCTCAAGAAATCTCAAAAGTTTCGCCTGTTGATTCATCGGCATCGCTTCGATTTCGTCTAAAAATAAATCTCCGCCATGCGCGGCTTCGGCCAGGCCGATTTTGATTTTGTCGGCGCCGGTAAATGCTCCGCGTACGTGACCGAAGAGTTCGCTCTCAAAAAGATTTTCTGGAAGTGCTGCCACATTGAGAGTGATGAAGGGTCTGAGTGGCTCTTGATGATGGATGAGGTGGGCTGCGACTTCTTTGCCAGTCCCGGATTCGCCTTCGATTAGGATCGGCCCGCGTTCTCCACGAAGAAATGCAATTTGACGGCGAATATTTTGCGACGCCTGACTTTGTCCGACCCAGAAATATTTCTGCTCAGGGTGGCGATGAGCCGCATCCTGCAAAAGTTTAAGCGCTTCAATTTTCGAAAGCGTAATGAGGACTTCTTCGAGACTCAACGGTTTGGCGAGAAATCGGGTCGCTCCGGCCTTCAGGCATTTTTCCATGAGGTCACGGTCGAGGTCTCCGGACATGGCGACGATTTCGATATGGGCATCACGTTCGCGTAAAGTTTTGATGACGTCTAGGCCTTCGGCGCGCTCGAGGTTACCGGTCAGATGCATGTCGACAAAAGCGGCGTGGAAATGACCCTCTGGTATTGCTTTTGGACTGTTGGAGGTTTTCAAACTCCACTCGTCGGCCAAAGCAAGTTTGAGCGATTGAAGGACGGTCTCGTCGTCATCAATGGCCAAGAGAGTCAGAGGATGCATGAGCTTGTACCAACCTTTAGTGAAATCAGATAGATTGGATCATATTCGAGCTAAATGACGGTGACAAGGTCGGCACATCGAGAGGTGGGTTATGAAGAAAATACTGCTACTTGAGGGTATCCACAATGGGGCGAAAGAGCGCTTGGCAGCGTCGGGCTTCCATGTCGAGCAAGAAAAAATGGCTCTGGCCGGGGACGCGCTAGTCAAGCGCGCGCAAGGCTTTCAGGTTTTGGGTATTCGTTCGAAATCCCAAGTCACATCCGATGTTCTTGAAAAACTTCCATCTCTCGAGTCGATCGGCTGCTTTTGCATCGGCAC
>JAYTDP010000348.1:0-3010 GCA_043735865.1 Bdellovibrionales bacterium | reverse complement strand
CAAAGCCCGGGCGCCGCCACACAATATCTTGCCGCCTTCTTGTTTCGCAATTTCAAGATGGGATAGCACTTTCTCCATGTGCGGCTTCGAGACAAGAGCGCCCTGATCGGTAGCTTCATCGAGGGGGTTACCGACTTTCAATAGGCGAGTTTGCACTATCAGAGCATCGCGAAATTTTGCAAAAATTGATTTTTCGACAAAAATTCGAGAGCCGCACAGGCAAATTTGCCCTTGGTTCAGAAAACTTGATCGAACAGTCATCGCAACAGCTTTGTCGAAGTCAGCATCGGCGAAAATAATGTTCGCATTTTTGCCGCCCATCTCCAGTGAAACCTTTTTGAACATCGGCGCCGCAAGAGAAGCAATCGAACGTCCGGTGGCGGTGCTACCTGTAAAAGACACGGCCTTAATTTTTGAATGCTTCACAATAGCCGAACCGACTTTTGGTCCGGTGCCTTGCACGATATTAAGAACTCCGTTCGGAATCCCTGATTCCTTCACCAATCGCCCAAGCAAGAATGCCGTCATCGGAGTGACTTCAGACGGTTTTGCTACGACAGTATTGCCAGCAACGAGAGCGGGCGCGATTTTCCAAGTGAAAGAATAGAGCGGGAGATTCCAAGGAGAAATGGTGCCGACAACTCCCAGCGGAGAATAAGTTGTATAATTGATCGCGCGTTGATCGGTCGGAAACGTTTCACCGTGAAATTGCGTAATGGTGTCGGCAAAGAAATTAAAATTGAGACTGCAGCGTGGTATGTCGAGTGTCCGGCAAAGTGAAAGCGGTTTGCCGTTGTCGATAGATTCTGCAAGAGCCAGTTCTTCTAAGTTGTCGGCGATTTTATCGGCCAATTTTCGAAGTAGGTTGGCGCGTTCGAGGGCGGGGCGCTTTGACCATGACGGAAACGCTTTTTCTGCGGCGACGACGGCCGCTTCGACATCTCTGTCATCAGAATCCGCAACGACAGAATAGACTTCGCCCTTTGCCGGATTGTAATTGTCGAAATAAATGCCGCTTATAGGCGCCCGATATTCTCCATCGATAAAATTTAAGATCTTTTGCATATATCCTACTTTACTAAAATTGCACGAACGGGAGTTGCATCGGCCCCGGCAATTTTTAATGGTAATGCGATCAGTTGGTAGAGTCCTTCGTCGACGTCATCGAGGACGATACCTTCGAGAATCGCCATATCGTTTTTAAAGATCGCCGTATGACTTTCGAGGACTTTATCGTGAGCCGGATCAACTGAAGGCGTGTCGATACCGACAAGTATAACATTTTTCGCCGCCAGATACTCAATCAGCTCGGGTGAAAGTGAAACAAAGTCATCCGTCCAACAATTCGGATCAGGGAAGGACAATGTTTTAAAAAGAATTCGCGGCGCTTCGATTTTCACGTTTTCGATGTCACGAACGCGGATGCGCGAATTTCTCTCGCAAGTCACTTTAACGACTTGAGCGGTACCCAGATAAATTTCGAGGCGTCTCATTTCAATGGAATCACCACTCACCGCATAATGGTTTGGGGCATCGGTGTGCGCGCCCACGTGCACGCTGGTCGTGATGCTCGACAAGGTCAGATTGTCGCCTTTTTTCATGTCCAGCATGAAATCTTCTCGAAACGGCGTATCGCCAGGATACACGGCGATTTCCGGCGAAATCACCGGAGAAATATCAATAATCTGTTTACCGTTAAACATATTGATTCACTCTCATAAGTACGGCTAAAAAGGAAGGCATATGAGTTTTACCGATGAAAATGACTCTCTCCAAGCGGCTCGAGCTTTCGATAAAAAAGACGAGCTGGCGCGCTATCGGAGTGAGTTTGTATTTCCGTTAGGGTCGCACGGCAAAAACCAACTTTATTTTGCGGGTCATTCGCTGGGTCTCATGCCCAAACGCGCAAAAGAATTCGTAAACGAAGAACTAGAGTCTTGGGGTCAGCATGGAGTGGAAGGTCACTTCAAAGGCACTCACCCGTGGCTGCCATATCATGAGTTTCTGACGGCCAGTCTCGCGCGACTAGTCGGAGCCCACAGCGAAGAAGTCGTCGCCATGAATAGCCTGACCGTCAATCTTCATCTTATGATGGTTTCGTTTTACCGCCCGACGAAATCGCGATTTAAGATTCTCATCGAAAACAACACTTTTCCTTCAGATAAATATGCCGTTGATTCGCAGGCGCGATTTCATGGATACGATCCGGCGACAGCAGTCGTTGAATTAAAGCCGCGAAAGGGTGAAATAACGGTTCGCGAAGAAGACATTGAAGCCCAGATCGCAGCACTTGGGGATTCACTCGCAGTCGTTTTACTCGGCAACTGTAATTATCTTTCAGGGCAGCAGTTTAATTTTGATAGCATTGTCAAAGCAGGACACAAAGCAGGTGCCCTTGTTGGATTTAACCTTGCACACGGCGCAGGGAATCTTCATTTAGAGCTCCACAATTGGAATGTCGATTTTGCGGTATGGTGTTCGTACAAATATTTAAATTCGGGTCCTGGTGGGATTGCCGGTGCGTTCGTACATGAACGCAATTTAAAAAACAAATCGCTCCACCGTTTTGCGGGATGGTGGGGGCATGACAAAGCGTCTCGCTTTCAAATGGGCCCGGATTTTCAACCTTTGCCTACCGTCGAAGCGTGGCAGTTAAGCAATCCTCCCATTTTTCAGCTCGCAAGTCTGCGAGCTTCGATGAGTCTTTTTGACGACGCTTCGATTGAAAAAATTGTCCAGAAAAGCCGTCATCTCACGGGTTATTTTGAATGGCTGATAGAGAAAAAAGCTGGTGAGCACATTGAAGTGTTAACGCCTCAGTCTCGCGGCTCGATGCTTTGCCTTCGCCTCAAAGATAAAAGCGTCGACGTAAAAGAATGGCAAGCCGCACTCCATAACCACAATGTGATCGTCGATATTCGAGAGCCGAACATCATTCGTGCGACCCCGGCTCCGCTATACAATTCATACGAAGATGTTTTTCGTCTTGTGGAAGTCTTGAAAAATGTGA
>JAYTDP010000347.1:0-1615 GCA_043735865.1 Bdellovibrionales bacterium | reverse complement strand
AAAAAAGAAACGGGCGTTGAATACTCTCCCGACGATGTGACAGTGTCGACCGGAGGCAAATTTATTATTTTCTCAGCCCTCCAAAGTTTGCTCAATAAGGGTGATGAAGTCATTATTCCGGCCCCCTATTGGGTGAGTTATCCGACGATGGTGGAGTTAGCTGAAGGCACCCCGGTGATCGTTTCTTGCCCAGCCAGTTGCAATTTCAAACTGACGAGAGAGTTGCTCGCTAAAGCGATCACTCCTAAAACTCGTCTTCTCATTCTGAACAGCCCAAGTAATCCGACGGGCGTTATGTACACGAAAACCGAATTAAAAGAATTGGCTGATGTTCTTCGCGATCATCCACAGGTTCTCGTCATGAGTGATGACATTTACAACCGTCTCGTTTTTGAAGGTGCCGTCGCTCCGCACTTGCTTCACATTGCGCCTGAATTAAAAGATCGCATTCTCATCGTGAACGGTGCCGCGAAAACTTTCTCCATGACTGGATGGCGAGTCGGGTGGGCACTTGGCCCTCAGGCGTGGATCAAAGCGATGACCAATTATCAAAGCCAGTCAGTAAGTTGTGCCGCATCGATGGCACAAAAGGCGACACTCGCGGCGATCGAAAAAGGGCAGCCCGAATTAGAAACCGCAATCAAGCAGCTAAAAATTCGCCGCGATTTTGTATGTGACCTTCTCTCAAAAGTTCCGGGTCTTAAAAACGGATGTCCCGATGGCGCTTTCTACGTTTGGCCCGATATCTCCTCTTTTTTCGGAAAGTCCTACAACGGCAAAAAAATCACCGGCAGCGGCGATTTTGCGCAAGCGCTCCTCGAAGATCAAAAGGTCGTGTGTGTTCCGGGCAATGAGTTCGGCCTCGACGGATACCTACGTATCAGTTACGTGATCAGCAATTCGGCGATGACCGAAGCCGTTGATCGCCTAAAAGCTTTTATCGCGAAGCTCGTGTAAAGTAGCCGGTACCTTCGTCGGGGTCTCGTTGCGGCCCGCCACCCGAGACCCGTAAACTAAAGTGTATGAGTATTACTACACTTTTCGTTGTGTTCTACGGGCTGGTTCTCTCTCTGGGGGTTGCGATCCTTTGGATCAAATCAAACCGCCCGGCGAAAGAAGATCCGCGTTTGAGCCGCGGTTTACAACTTCTCCAAAGTAAAATTTCTGTACTCGAAGATCTTTCAGATCGTACCGAACGCCAAGTGAAGCAGTTGATGGCACTTCTCGATGAGCGTGCCAAAATCCTGCAGAACAAAATTCTTCAAGCTCACGAAACCCTGCAGCGTATTGATCAATCGATGGCGAAGAGTTTAAACGTCGCTCAAATTTTTCAAGATAAAATTCCGCACGAAGAAATTATCGAGCGTCAAAACACGGCGAAATTTGTAACGGCGGCGAAGATGGCGCATCAAGGCCGATCTATTGAAGACATCATGGCGGAAGTCGATCTTCCACGCGCCGAAGTCGAATTCATTTCAAAAGTGAATCGCGATGAACTCACATTTTCTGAGGCGCATCTGCCAGATTGGGCCAAGCAGTCACCCGGTCAATCCATTCAACAGGAGTCGCGTATTACGAGCGCCTTTGCAGCGCCAAGTTACGACCTAAGGAGTCT
>JAYTDP010000346.1:0-9553 GCA_043735865.1 Bdellovibrionales bacterium | reverse complement strand
CTCGAGACGGTTTTCAAGTTCCCGCTCACGAACACGAATCTTTTGGAGATTGCTCGTTAAACGCATTTCATATTCATCAATTTTATTTTTTAATTCTTTCGATTCGCGATCTTTGCCTTCGACGGAAGCATTCAGGATCTCGCGTTCCTGATTGTAATTGTCCTTCAATTGCTCAAATTTCCGTTGGTAATTCTCACGATCCGCTTTTAACTCATCACCAATTCGGCGAAGCGTTTCACCAGCCGCAGCCAGTGATTCATTTTCGCGGCGCAATCGCTCTGTTTCAGTTTCTAGATCTAGGATTTTTTGCTGCGCGATTCTTAAGTTTTCCGAATGAACGAGTGCACTTTCAGCAACGCTCTGAGATCCACCTGTACGTGCCGCAAAGCGACCGACGCTGGTGCGAACGCTTTTGTCGAAGCTAAAGTTCGACGGATTCCCAAAAGAGGGACTATTCGTCGGCATTAATTTTGACTCGCCAAGTTTCTCAGTTTTATCCGACGGCAAATCATCATCGCCTAACAGATCATCAATGAGTTCACTTTCGAGATCTTTCTTTTTAGCTTTCATTCGTATAAGTCATCGGAAAGTCAGGCGAATTGATTAACCAAAAGCTGACATTGAGAGCGAATACGGGATCTTGGTCGAGGGAATTAGTCGTTTAAACTAAAAACTCTTAAATAATGAGAGAGCCGGCGCTCAACTTTGGTCGAGTCGATAGACAAGAGCTGTTTAATGCCGAAATCTTCGACCGCAAAGCTCGCAACGACTGTGCCGTGGATACATGCCTCTTGAAGATCTCGGAAGGTCGGAGGTCCATTTAACTTGGCGAGGAACCCGAAAAAGCCTCCGGCAAAACTATCGCCGGCGCCGGTCGGATCGACGACATTCTCAACCGGAAATGCGGGAGCAACGAATAAGCGATCTTCAGCGAAAAGTACGAAACCGTACTCTCCCCGCTTGATGATAACGGCCTTAGGGCCCATTGTTCCTAATTTTTTTGCGGCCTTCACGATGTTACCTTCGCCCGCCAATGCTTCGGCTTCCTTTTCATTCACAGTCAGGATATCGACTTTTTTCAAAACTTTACGGACGTCATCGATTTTCGAATTAATCCAGAAATTCATGGTGTCGAGTCCGATAATTTCGGGGAACTTCACTTGCCTTAAAACTTCCATTTGCAAAAGCGGATCGATATTCGCCAAAAAGACAATTGGACTCGATTTATATTTTTCCGGCAACGTCGGTTGAAAATCTTTGAATACATTCAGATGAGTTTCGAGAGTCTTAGCTTCATTCATGTCACCCGAATATTCGCCCGACCAGCGAAACGTTTCACCTTGAACTGTTTGTAAGCCAGCCACGTCAACATTGCGAGACTTCAACATTTCAATATCGCGTGCCTGGTAATCAGAACCAACGACGCCGACAACGTTTACTTTCGTGTAAAACGAAGCCGCGAGAGAAAAATAATTGGCCGAACCACCGAGAGTATTTTCGACTTTTCCGCTGGGAGTTGAAATAGAATCATACGCAACGCTACCGACAACTAGGATTTCACGCACTGGGAGAGGCCTCTTGGTTAGAAGTTATGTTCATAGTTTCTGGTCGACCTTTTGAAGCCGAAGTTAATTGACCGCAAGCCGCGTAGATATCCCGCCCCATCGTTTTGCGAAGGAGAACATGGCTTCCGAGGCGAATCATTTCTTTTTGAAAGGCTAGTACAGCGTCATCACTCGGACGCTCGAAGCCCGAGCCCGGATGTTCATTGAATGGGATAATATTAATTTTGCACGGAACATTTCGTGTCAGCTTATGAAGCTCGCGTGCGTCTTCGATTGAATCGGTGACACCCTTCAACAAAACATATTCGAAAGTCACCTTGTCGCGAGTCTCGTAACAATGCTCACGGCATGCCTGAAGCAAGGTTTCGATATTCCACTTTTTATTGATCGGCATGATGTACGAGCGAACAGCGTCGTTAGAACCATTCAAACTGACAGCTAAACGCGTTCCTGACTCGGTGACTCGTGGAATCAGAGGTACAATACCCGAAGTCGAAACAGTAATTTTCTTTAAAGACAAATTTGCACCGAGCGGCTCGTGAAGAATTTCAATCGCTTTAAAAACCGCATCCGGATTATCCAGCGGCTCGCCCATACCCATGAATACGATGTTCGAAATTTTTTGGTCCGTGCCTTCAAGCAGATCTTGAGCGCCGAGAAATTGCCCGACGATTTCGCCGGTCGATAAACGCTTCTTCAATTTTTGTTTTCCGGTGTAACAGAACTTGCAAGCCATGTTGCAGCCGACTTCGCTCGACACACAAAGTGTGAGGCGTTCGTCAGAGGGAATCATGACGGTTTCAATCGTTTGATCGTTGCCAATGTCGAAGAGAACTTTCTGAGTTCCATCAACGCTTTTGCGGTGAACAGAAACTTTCGGTCGAGAGAAATCAAAAAGAGCGGCGACCTGCGGACGCACGGTTCGAGAGATGTCCGTCATCTTCTCAATGTCCGTTTCGCGACGGCGATAAACCCAGCGGAAAAGTTGTTCCGCACGGAAGCGCTCAAGACCGTGGCTGACCACAAAGTCTTGTAATTCTTTCAAGGAAAAGTCGTAGAAATTCGCGATGTTCATGTGGCCGGATAAATACCATTACCGAGATAATTTAGCCATGGAAACCTAGATAGAATGCTCGCTTAGGGCCTGTTTTAGCTCTGGCAAAGTACAAGGTACCGAACCCACTTTGCCGATGACCACGCCTGAGGCCGCATTGGCCATGCAAGCAGCAGTTGGGAGATCAAATCCACTCCACCAAGCGAGAGTTAAAGCAGCAACAAAAGTATCGCCTGCGCCGGTGACATCGAAAACTTGGCGAGGCGAAGTGGGAACTAGAGTGAATTGCGAACCGCTGCAAATGAGAACACCTTCTCCGCCCATCGTGATGACGAGGTTTGGAGTTTGCGTTTGCTTTTGAATGGCGCCGGCGACTTCGTAAATCGAATTTGGATTTTGCCGAAGGTCATCAAGTTGCAACCCGGACAAAATAAATGCTTCTTCTTTATTCGGCTTAATTAAATCGGCACCACGATAATAACGAACCGGAGTTGTGCGATGCGGATCAACCGCTACCAATTTTTTTGCATCGTGGGCCATTTCGATCATTTTTTGACACAAAGATTCGCTTAAAACACCTTTGCCATAATCTTCAATAATGACACCCGCGGCGCCTTCGAGGCCTTTTTCAAGTCGCTTCAAAATTTCTTTTTCGGTTTTATCTGATACGAAACGCTTCACTTCATAATCAACGCGAACGATATGATGCTGGCCCGACATGACTCTGACTTTGCGAGTCGTGGGACGATCATCTTCGGTAACGAAATCGATCCTGCGCGTGCCGTTGTTTTTTAACAAAGACTGCAGCTGTTCTGACGCCTCATCTGCTCCTACTACCGCTAGCAGGTGTGCATCGCCACTGAGCGCGCTCACATTTTGCGCAACGTTAGCTGCAAGGCCGACACGAAAATCCCGCTTCGAAACTTCGACTACCGGTACGGGGGCCTCAGGACTGATGCGGCGAACATCTCCCCAGACATATTCATCTAGTCCGATATCGCCAACCACCAACAATCTTTGGTTTTTTAAACGATCAAGGCCCTTCAAGAGAACGGCGTTTTTGGCTGCAATTTCTTGAGCGGAGAGAGTTGTTACTTGTGCCATACAAATCTTCTAACACGCGTCATAGGGACTGTCATTTGAATCGTCTAGAGGGTTGATATATTCTAACCACCTATTTTTAACGGCTATTTTCAAAGCCAATTGGAGATCACGAATGGAAGGCTTAACCGACGGTGCATTATACCGTAACACGATCAAGACAGTCGAAAACGCAGCGAAGATTATTAAGATGAACGACAAAGCCGTCGAGCGTCTCAAAAGCCCGCGCCGCGCACTCGTAGTTTCTGTACCTGTCCGAATGGATGACGACTCGTTAAAAGTTTTCTCCGGATATCGCGTTCAACACAATCACACTCTCGGGCCCTTCAAGGGCGGTATTCGATACCACGAATCGGTTAACTTATCTGAAGTCGCCGCTCTCGCGGCGCTCATGACATTTAAAAATTCACTTTTGAATCTTCCGTTTGGTGGAGCGAAAGGTGGCGTTCAAGTCGACTCCACAAAAATTTCGATGCGCGAATCAGAAGCGATCACTCGCCGATTCACCGCTGAACTTGGCCCCTTCATCGGTCCGGATAAGGATATTCCGGCTCCCGATGTCGGAACTGGCTCTCAGCATATGGCTTGGATGCTCGATCAATACGCACTCGAGACCGGATTTTCACAAACCGGAGTTGTCACAGGTAAACCCATTGAAGTTGGCGGATCTTACGGACGCGATGTTGCAACTGGGTTAGGCGTCGTTTACACGACAGAGAAAGCTCTCGAATCGGCTGGTAAAAAAATCTCGGACAGCTCAATGGCAATTCAGGGTTTCGGTAAAGTCGGAATGCATGCTGCAAATGAAGCTTATAAACTCGGCTGCAAAGTTGTCGCGGTGAGTGACGTAGCCGGAGCCATTCATGACGGTGACGGATTGAATATTCCCGAACTTATGAAATATTATGAAGCCGAAAAAACTTTAAAGGGCTTTGCCAAATCTCAGTACATGACGAACGACGAACTTCTCGCAGTTGACTGCGAAGTGCTTGCTCCGTGCGCTCTCGACGGGACAGTCAATTCGAAAAATGCCGAAGAGATCAAAGCGAAATTTATCATTGAAGGCGCTAATGGCCCGGTCACGGCGAATGCAAATGAGATTTTGAATGCGCGAAAAATAATGGTTGTGCCGGATATTTTGGCGAATGGTGGCGGCGTCGTCGTCAGTTATTTTGAATGGGTTCAGGATTTACAATGGCTCTTCTGGGATGAGCATGATGTTCGCGAAAAATTGCGTACGGTTATGTATCGCTCATTCGAAAAAGTCTGCGACTTCTCTAAAAAGAACAACCACGACATGCGCGTTTCCGCGATGGCCGTTTCACTACAGCGACTTGAAGCCGCAATGAAGCTTCGAGGACAGATTTGGTAGTTCTCAAAAAGCCCTGGCTACTGGTTTCGGCGGAGGCGGCTCATAAGTGGGCGCCTTGGCTTTTACCGTTCGTAGCTCTATGGCCCTCATCTACAGACCCCAAGTGGCGTCCTCTCGAGTGGAGCGGTCTTCAGTTTCGTAATCGTCTCGGCCTCGCCGGAGGAGTCGATAAAGACGCTGTTTGCGTTCAAGACTGGTGGAATTTAGGCGTCGGATTTATTGAAATCGGCACAGTGACTCCGGTCGCGCAAGAACCAAATCCCGGCACAGTTGTAGGCCGAAATGTAAAACTAAAAGCGCTTTGGAATAAGCTCGGCTTCCCAAGCGAAGGTTCAGAAAAAGTGTTAAGTCGAGTGAGCGAACTTAAGCGTCCTTACCAAACTCCACTTTTCGTAAACGTCGGAAAAAATCGATCAACCCCCAATGAAGAAGCCGTTGAAGATTATCTTGATGTCATCGGGACATTTGAAAGCGTCGCCGATGCGTTTGTGATTAACTTAAGTAGTCCAAATACGTCGGGCCTACGCGATCTTTTAAAACCAGAAAAATTGCAGCCTCTGCTTTCTGAACTTCGCCTCAAAACAAAAAAGCCATGCCTCTTAAAATTGAGTCCCGACACCGAAGACAATGACCTTTTAATCGTTGTCGATACGGCTATTCATAGCGGGATGAATGGTTTCATTTTGACCAATACGACACTTCAACGTTCGCCTGAAATGACTTTCTCAAGTGAGGGTGGGGTTTCCGGATCGCCACTCGCGGAAAGATCGAAATTGGTTTTGCAAAAAGTGATTTCGCATTTGGGTTCTCGAAAAAAAGATTTTTTGGTAATTTCCGTGGGTGGAGTTATGACCCCCACGGATGTCGAAGAACGCCTGCAATTAGGTGCGGATCTCGTGCAGGTTTATTCTGCACTTATTTTTGAAGGCCCCCTTTTTTTCCGCAAAGTTGCAAAGCGGTTGGGCGGCTTACTGTGATTAAAGTGAGACGTCCGAGTTGGCTGCCTGTCGTCGCCGGAATAATTAAAAAAGACAAAAAAGTTCTGTTGGGCCTGAGGCCCGAAAATAAATCTTTGGCTGGCCTGTGGGAATTTCCGGGCGGAAAAATTGAACTCGGCGAAAACCCTGAGCAAGCACTCAAGCGCGAACTTCAAGAGGAGCTTGGCATCGATTGCGACGTCGGCCCGCTGACCGTAGTGACGACGCACAACTATGGTGACGTCGGTGTCATTATCGTCTTCTACGAAGTGAACTTCTGGAGGGGCGAACCGAAACCTATTTATCATTCGGATTTAAAGTGGGTCACGACGGAAGAGCTTAAGAAAATTCCACTCCCCGACGCAAATAAACTTGTCCTCGACCGCATTATCCAGTGTATTGGGTAAATGAGGTTCTTTTCTCGCGGTCCTTTACCTTCTAAAATTAACATCTGTTTAGTCGGAGCCCGGTTTCCGGTTCTAGGTCGCGCCGCTCGCGAGAGTTTCCTCATGCCTCTCGCGAGGGCCCTCGCGAAAAAAGGGCATAAGGTTACGATTCTTTCATGGCAAAATCCTCATAACCGCGCCTATTTCGAAGCCGAGAACATTCGCGCCTTTTACCTCGGTCATGAAGCGCGTGTTCACCGCAAAGATTTTCCGATTCTGGTTGAGCGCAAATTCGCCGAACTCCACCGTCAAGAAAAGTTTCACGTCGTGCACGGCCTCGACTCGTCTTCACTTTTGATCGCGAAGAAGAAAAAAGAGTATGGAGTGAAAGTCACTTTCGACGTATCGGCGACTCACATGTCTGAGATCTTTGCGATCTTGGCGATGTCGAAAGAGACGGTCGGTAGCATTATCGAAACCGGCGTTGCCATTTTCTATAAGTTCATGACGACGTTTTGGGCCAAAGATCGGCCACTCCTGAAAACTGCAGACGCCGTCTTTGTGACAACTCCCTCGCAAAAGATCGCTCTCGAGCGCTACTATTTATTTCCAGACAAAAAAACATTCCTCGTACCCTACGGCAGCGAGGTAGTGGCCCTCGCTCCGCGAGATCAGCCAGAAGAAGTCCGCCAGAAACTTGGGATTGCGTCGAACAGTAATGTCGTCCTCACCGTAACCGATATGAACGAACTGGAAGAGGTCACGTCGCTCTTAAGAGCTTTTGCCCGCACTGTCGTGAAGCGCCCGAGCTCGCGACTGATCGTCGTCGGAAATGGACCTTTATTTAAAGAGATCGAATTTGAAATGCTCAACCTGGCATTGGGCAACAAAGTGATTTTGGCGGGGGCCGTAACGGCCGAAGAACTCCACGAATATCTCGCACTCAGTGATATTTACGTGAACTTAAGTTCTCGAACGACTGGATTCGAACCGAGCATGCTGGAAGCAATGGCCTTTAAAAAAGTTGTAATCGGATCCGAACTCAGTCCAATCGCGAATATCATCGAAAATAATGTGGATGGCTTTTTGGTGCGACCGGCCGATATTCACGAGCTGACGGACCTGCTCACTCAGATTGTGGCGGCAGAATTGCCAGTGCGGGATATGGGTGAAAAGGCTCGAAAAAAAGTCCTTGAGCTCTTCGATACCGACCGGATGACGGAAAAGCTGCTTACCGCCCTGTATCAAACACTCTAAATCACCTCGTAATCACCCGATCTAGGTCGGGGTCGAAAATAGCACTTGGAAGCCTTGGCGATCCTCCCTACAATCTAAGTAGTTTCGACAAGTTAACTCATCCAAGTGTGAGAACCGCAGAGGAAGCATGACTAAAGCCGACTTAATCAACATTATCTCGGAAAAGGCTGGAATTACTCGAGTAAAAGCAGAAACCGTAGTGAATACGATTTTTGACTCGATGATTGAAGCGCTTCTCCGAGACGATCGTATCGAAATTCGCGGCTTCGGTTCATTTGTTAACCGCGATTATGAATCTTACCAAGGGCGCAATCCGCGCACCGGTGAAGTCATCGACGTAAATCAAAAGAAATTGCCGTTTTTCAAAGTCGGCAAAGAACTCAAAGAAGATATCAATAAAGGCGAAGGCCCGGTCGAAGAAGAATAGTTATTCGCCGAGCTGATGTTCAATCGTAAAAAACCGCGACTTCCCAATTTCTTTAATCCCATGAATGGCCATAAATAAGCGATCAAGGCCAAGGGCAATACCTGCGCTCGGCGGCAATCCCGACTCAAGTGCTCGGATGAAGTTTTGATCGATTTCCAGTGGAGCTTTGCCGCGTTCCTCTCGACGTTTCTGATCCGCCTTGAAACGTTTCAATTGTTCTTTGGGATCATTCAACTCGTGAAAGGCATTCGCGATCTCAAGGCCATTCCAAAACAGTTCGAAGCGGTCGGCCCAGCCCTCGGTAGTTAAGCGCGCAAGTGCCGCTTGGCTTGGTGGAAAATTATAAACCACTTCGGGCGCTTCTTTTCCGAGCCCAGGTTCAATTTTTGTGACGAACAATCGATGGAAAATGTCATTCCAACTGTCGTCTGCTTGCGATTGAATTTCAAACTTCTGAGCGAGCAAAGTTAATTCGTCACGAGATGTCTTTGGTGTCAGTTCAAAATCAAAATGCATTTTAAAAAGCTCGGCGATGGAGACTCTTTTTACGTCGAGATTTGAACGACTCGATGTCGACTTAACCAAATCAACCAGGTCTCTTTCGATCGAAGAAAGTGTTGCGTACGCTCGATACCATTCGAGCATTTGAAATTCGGGCTGATGTTGGTCCGTCACTTCTTCGTTGCGGAAACAGGTTTTTATCTCGAATATTTCTGTGAATCCAGCAGCTAAAATTTGCTTGAGGTGAAGCTCAGGACTTGTAGGGAGAAAAAGTTTTTTTCGTGTCTTCGAATTTCGGAATTCGGTTTGCAGCGGTTCGAGTTCAGGCTCCATTCCCGGGTTCGTCACTAGCGAGGGCGTTAGAGTCTCGAGAAAACCGCGAGCATCAAAGAAATTTCTGACTTCGCGAATGAATCGATGCCATCTCTGAGCCTGATTGAAATCAAGTTGCGGACGCGCCCCTTCGCGAAGTGGCCGAACAAGAAGGCGAATCGACAGGCGCCCTTCGACTGAGACGTGGGGATCGAATGAGACCTTGCCATTTTCGACCGCGACTTCAACTTTATCTCCGAATTGAAAATCCTTATGGGAGTCATTCAGTTGTCTCACAGCAGTAAAATAAATGACGGCGCCTTCTGATCGAAGCGCGAAATTCCCCTCGTAAAATGCGTCCTTCGACTCGAAAATAAGCTCGCCGCCCACGACGATGCGACCCACAAGCGGTGCAACCGGTTTCATTATGAGTTCATTCGCAAATCGAATGAACCTCAGAGGAGAAAAACTGTTTGAATCTGAAACTGGGTATTCCACTTGGCCGTTATCGAGTGAATGTCGCCCCTTGTCAACTTTTGACTGTGGAGGGGCGATCCTCGAAGGTGTCGCCAAGGTAGCGGAACCCTTTTTCTTAGGAGAA
>JAYTDP010000345.1:0-3041 GCA_043735865.1 Bdellovibrionales bacterium | reverse complement strand
TTCGGCGTCTCTTTGTCGGCCGAGTAGCCTAGGTGATATTTCACATCGCCCATGTAGCCCGAGTTGTCGATCACTTTGCCATCGAAGTCGGCAAACACGAGCTCGAGTGCTTTACCCATGAAATTGGCAAGTACGTTCACACGCCCACGATGGGCCATGCCGATGACAAGTTCTTCGACGCCAAGAGGAGTGCCGCGAGAGACTAAACTCTCGAGCATAGGCATCAGTGCGTCTCCGCCCTCGACCGAAAAACGCTTCGTGCCAACGAAACGAGAGTGAATAAATCGCTCGAGGCTTTCGGTTCGAATGAGCGAGTAGAGGATCGCCTTCTTTTCTTCGGGCTTAAATTGCACGCGCGCTTTTCCGGATTCGAACTGCTCGCGAAACCAATTTTGAATTTTCGGCTCGCATCCCGCGACGTCGCAGGCCAGTGTTCCTGAATAAACTGACTTTAGCTGTTCAATAATTTCTTTTAGAGTTGCGTTCGGTTTACCGATGAGCGCACCTGACTGAAAACGTGAATCGAGATCTTTGTCGCCCAGATTAAAATTTTTCAGATCGAGAATAGAAGCGTCACGAACCTGCAACTTAAGCGGATCGAGTTCGGCCAGCAAATGGCCATAGGTACGATAGGTTTCAATGAGATTTTGAACGTCGATTTCTTTTTTAGAAAGCGAGTCGCCCGCATTTAAATTTTGTGCGAATTCGACACCCTCGAAAAACCGAGCCCACTCAGGGTTTATCGCTTCGGGGTTTTTTAAATACTCTTGATATTGGGACTCAATATATTCAAGATTAGGGCGTTGCAAGTAACCGAATTTTTCCAAAACAAACCACCGTACAAGTTAGGGAATGCATTTATTTTTTGTTTGAGAAACATTTGAACTATATCAAGAGTTTAGATAGGCTTTAACTCTAATTTCAAGGTCTTGTTACGCACCGCACTCTAGGCTGCGGCGAAAGGCGTCTTTGTGAACGAAACGCTGAGAGCATCATTGAACGAAACGCAAGATGTATGGAGCCGCCTCATCGGCATCTGGAGTTTTCAAATATTCAACGTTGACGGGCAACCGATCACCGTCGGAAAGCTCGTCATCGGCATTATCTTGCTGATCTTGGGTTTCATGATGTCGAAGCGCGCGAGCCATACGATTCGTCATCGTTTGTTAACTAAACTAGACCTCGAAGAATCCTTAAGAGCAACTTGGCAAACTTTTCTGTTTTACATCATTTACGCGATCGTCATTTTGTTTGTTCTTCAGCTGTTGCACATTCCGATTACGATTTTTGCCGTGGTCGGCGGCGCGCTCGCAATCGGTATTGGTTTTGGTTCGCAAAATATCGTGAGTAATTTTATTAGCGGCCTGATCGTCATGATTGAGAGGCCCGTTCGAGTTGGAGATTTGGTCGAAATCGACTCCCACTTGGGGGTTGTGGAGATCATTGGCACTCGCTCGACGATGATTCGGACCCTTGAGAATAAACAAGTGATTATGCCGAACAGCAAGTTCCTCGACACTTCATTCGTCAATTGGACACTTTCGGATGTGGTCATTTCTGGCAAAATTGAGATTGGCGTCGCCTACGGCAGTGATGTGAAAAAAGTCTCGCAAATCCTGATTGATGTTGCGAGTTCTCACAAAATGGTGATGAAATTGCCTCTGCCGACGGTTGTTTTTACAAACTTTGGCGAATCGAGCCTCGATTTTGAACTCGTCTATTGGCTTCGGGTCGATCTCGACTATGGTATCCGAAGAATAGGAAGTGAAATGCGCTACCAAATTCTTGAAGCCTTTAATCAAAATCATATTTCGATTCCATTCCCCCATCGGGAAATCATCTTCCGTGCCCCCGGCGGAATGGCGCAGGCACCGGTCTGATGAGCGATATGTACCGCGAACCTTACTTATCAGACCTTGCCAGCCGTTCGGACGACGGCGAATTCTATCAAGAGCACTTGAATCATGTGAGCCGCAGTTTTGCTCTTTGCATCGCCGAACTCGAGTCACCACTTCGTGAGTGGGTGAGTATGACCTACCTCTTATGCCGCTGGCTGGACACGATTGAAGATGCCGCTTGGCAATCGAAAGACTTGCAGGCCAAAGCCTTTTCAGAATTTGTCACTTTTTTTGAAGAGCAATTGACACTCGAGCCCAATACGCAGTCGACCCTTGGCAAGACCTGCACGAGTGCAGTGTTGGGCTTAAATAACGTAACCGATGCCGAAAAAAAATTGATTGAGGATAGCGCAATTCTGATCGCGAAATATTCGTTATTTCCTGAGCGCGTACGTGAAATTATCGCGTGTCTGGTGATCGATATGGCGTCAGGTATGAGCCATTTTGCAAATGCTGGTGCCCGGCTTGGAACTTTAAATGAGCTCAACCAATATTGCTTTTTCGTCGCCGGAATAGTCGGGGAGGCATTAACCGATCTTCTCGATGAGGCGGCCTGCATTCGTATGCCGACGTCGACAGGCGCTCACCATTTTGGTTTGTTCTTACAAAAAATTAATGTTTTGAAAGATCAGTACAAAGACGAAGCTGAATCTCGCTATTTCGTCGCCGATCGCGATGAAGTCATTGAAAGCTTATTGGGTGATGCGAAATCCGCGCTCGAATATATTATTTCGGTTCCTGTCGAGCAGCGTGGATATCGCACCTTCTGTGCATGGTCGTACTTTCTAGGTTTGGCAACTTTGCCCTTGTTGGCCGCGCAGACAAGCGAAGAGCTCGAACCTAAACTTGATCGTGAATCAGTCACCGGACTTTTCAATCTCATTCGCACATCGATCGATAGCAATGAGCAGTTACTTCGTTTGTATTTCAATTTGACTGATCAAATTAAGAATTTTACGTCGGCCCTTCGGGGCGCGAACGAGAGTGCGAAGCCGACATTACCGGATGAGTCGGCGCACGTGGATCCCCTAACGCCAGACATAGTCGTTCCGGACCAGCATTTTGGCAAATTACGCTTGGTTCATTCAGACGCTTTTGTTTTGCCAGAGTGGTTGCTTGCCGCCTACGGCGGGCGCCTTAAGG
>JAYTDP010000344.1:0-4978 GCA_043735865.1 Bdellovibrionales bacterium | reverse complement strand
GGCAGTCGTGATGCGACCGATGTCTCCGACTTGTCCGCCGCTCTCGGCATAAAAACAACTTTGCGTGAAAACTAATAATCCAGTTTCGCCAGCCGCGATCCGATCGACGGCCTTCTCACCATTCGATGCGGCCGTAATTGAAGCTTGCGTGCTCAATTTGGCTTCGTAGCCTTGAAATTCGGTCATGCCATGCTTTTGCTTCAACTCCTGAGAGAATTGAATCACGTGCGACTGACCGATCGTATAGCCTTTCGCTTTCCAAGAGCTGCGAGCGATTTCGCGCGCTTGTTCGAAAGTGGATTCGAAAGACGCCTCATCGACTTCAAAGCCACGTTCGCGAGCCATGAGCCGAGTGAGATCGAGTGGAAATCCATACGTATCGTAAAGTTTGAAAGCCGTTTTACCGTCGAGAATTTTCGATCCGCGAGAAGAAGCGCGCTCTAACTCCGCCGACAAAATGTGTGTCCCTTGATCGAGAGTTTGCACGAAACGCTTTTCTTCGTCTTGCGTGTGACCCAGGATCAAACTTTGTTGTGCGCGCAACTCCGGATATGCCGACGACATCTGGTCAATCACGGCTCCGACAACTGAAGGCAATAAGCTTTTATCTGCAGACAAATTGCGGCCGTATCGAATTGCACGTCGCATGATACGACGTAAAACGTAACCGCGACCGTCGTTCGAAGGTAAAACTCCATCCGCCATTAAGAATGCCGTTGCACGCGCATGATCGGCGAGAACGCGCATCGCAACGTTTCGTTGTTCCGCTTCGGCCCGGGCTTTTTCGCCCAATTTTTCAACGCCAAATGCATATTCGATTCCGCTCAAAGCTGACGCTTTCGCAATCAACGATTGAAACAAATCATTTTCGTAATTTGAAAGTTTGCCTTGCATAACCGTCGAGAGGCGCTCAAGTCCCATGCCCGTATCGACAGATGGTTTCGGCAGTGGAGTTTGCTTACCATCCTCGGTTTCATTGTACTGCATGAAAACGAGATTCCAGATTTCCATGAAGCGGTCGCCGCTTCCGCCCATCACGTTTTCTTTTGGATCTCCGCCAACGCCTGGACCGAGATCGATGAAGATTTCGGAACATGGTCCGCACGGTCCTGAATTGCCCATGCGCCAGAAATTATCTTTTTCGCCGAACTTGTAAATTCGGTCGCGAGGAACTCCTTCTTGTTTATGCCAGATGTCCGCCGCTTCTTCGTCTTTTTCAAAGACACTCACGTACAGGCGATCTTTTGGTAAGCCCATTTCTTTCGTAATGAATTCCCAACCAAAATGAATCGCTTCTTTTTTAAAATAATCTCCGAACGAAAAATTCCCAAGCATTTCGAAAAATGTGTGATGTCGAGCGGTGAAGCCGACATTTTCTAAATCGTTGTGTTTGCCGCCTGCACGCAAACATTTTTGCGAAGTGGCGGCGCGGTTGTAGTCACGTTTTTCGAGACCCAAGAAAACGTTTTTGAATTGGTTCATTCCGGCGTTGGTAAAAAGAATTGTTGGATCACCTTCTGGAGTGACTCGCGAAGAGCCCACCACGCGGTGACCGTTTTTTTCAAAATAACCCAAGAATTTCGAGCGGACGTCAGAGCTTTTCATTCCTCGAAGCTAACATAAAGAGCGGCAGAGAAAAACCATGTCTTATTATGAGACACACAAAATATTCTCATTTTGGTTCAAGACAGCCCCGACTTTGGCCGATACGAAGACATAAGGTGGAAATGCCTATGAGTTTTATTCGAAAAGTCGCAGCCCTCTTTATGACATTTGCGATTTTAGCCTTCTTTCAGAATTGTGCTGGAGGAACGGATTTGAGCCAATATTCGGGTCAAGACTCGTCGGCCGGTTCTTCAACTGACCCTGCGCCGGCTCCTTCCACCTTACCAAACCCCGGCCCGGATTCGGCTCCGCCAGTCATTACGGATGCGCCACACGATTTAACGATACCCGGAGGAGTCGGTCTTGACCTTATGATTAACGCAACCGGCACAAATCTCGTTTATAAATGGGAGAAGGACGGAGTTGTAATCACGGGTGTGACTACTAATATTTATAGTATTGATCCGTTCACTCGAGCGAATGCCGGGCGATATATTATCACCGTCAGTAACAGTGCTGGAAAAGTGACGGCGCCTTTCACCATAACTTACTCGGGGCCGTAGATTGCCGCCGAAAGACATGCATTAATCTACGACTAACTCGTCGAGATCGAGTTTCAATGCACTTGAAATTGTATCGTGATCGAAACCGCGACTCGCAAGCATTCGGTAGGCTTTTTGTTTGTCTTTGAAATCGAGTTTGGTTTGATTACGGAACTTTTTTACCAGCAGCGCCCGCGCCTTCTCAAGTTCTTTGTCGGCATCGCGAGCGACCGGCGGCAGACCTTTATTTTTAAGCGTTTGATTCACGGTGCGAAGGCCCTTACCGCGGCGGTGGAGCCATCCTCCCATAATCTGCGAGAGCTCCTCGGGAGCTTTCAGCCACTTTTGTTCTTCAGCTTTCACTATTGCCACATCGACCGCTTCGGCCGTGTACCATTGATTTAATTTTGTGCGGAGTTCTTTTTCAGAATGGTCGCGACGATATAGCATGCGGATGAGCGCGCGAAACGCGGCCTCACTTTTTGGATTTTTTTCCGTCTGTGCGCCCGAAGATTTGCCCCAGGATGTCCCCGGACGCTTTCTTCTTTTGGTCCTTTCCAAGCTCTTTTCCTATCTCATGAAGATTCGTCTCAACCTCTACAGTTTTAAGCTGCTGCCAGTTGTCTTGTACACGATTTTTAATCGCTGTCGTCTCGCCCCATTTTTTTCCGTCCATATGCGATACGCCTGCGTAGCGAATGGCGAAGTTTTCAGGCGAGGTCGAACACTTGAGCGCTTCTTCATACGTAATTTTCTTCTGCGACAGGAGGGTCATAAGGGATTGATCAAAAGTCATCATGCCCCATGCGTCCTGACTTTCTTCCATGATCTTTTTAAGTTCAATCGTTCGCGTCGGGTCGGTTATGCACTCGGCAACACGCGGATTGTTAATCAAAATTTCGAGAGCCGGGACG
The DNA here is from genome assembly GCA_043735865.1 of Bdellovibrionales bacterium. Classification (GTDB taxonomy): domain Bacteria; phylum Bdellovibrionota; class Bdellovibrionia; order Bdellovibrionales; family UBA1609; genus CAYHVK01. The sequence continues at coordinate 1,917 of JAYTDP010000344.1, read as the reverse complement.
AATCCTTCCCCTTCAGCGCGATGACAAAGTCGTTGGCTCACTACCGCTTTCAAAACGGAGGCCAATTGCAAACGGATCTGCATTTGATGATTGCTGTCGAATCCTGACAGGATGCGGTTAATTGTTTCTGGCGCGTCGAGAGTGTGGAGTGTCGAAAGGACCAGATGTCCTGTTTCGGCGGCCAGAAGCGCCACTTCGATTGTTTCACGGTCTCGCATTTCTCCGACGAGAATAACATCGGGATCTTGCCGTAGGGCCGCTCGCAAGGAAGAAGCAAAACTATTTGTATCTGTTCCAAGCTCACGCTGGGTGATAATACTTTTTCGATCCTTCACAAGGTATTCTGTCGGATCTTCGATCATCAAAATGTGTTTACTGTGATTGCGATTAATGTGGTCGATCATAGCGGCAAGGGTTGACGATTTTCCTGAACCTGTCGCGCCCGTAACGAGCACGAGTCCGCGCTCCTCGCTTGCAATTTTTTTCAAGGCATCCGGCATTTGTAGTTCTTCAAAGCTCATAATTTTGTCGGGAATATAACGGATCACCATGCGTACGGTGCCGCGCTGTTTTAAAATATTGATCCGGTAACGACCATAGCCAGAAAGTCCGTAAGACAAATCCGCATCCTTGAATTTTAAGAAATGCGCTTTTTGGTCTTCATCCATTATGCCGAACGCCATCTCTTCCAACTCTTTGCCAGTTAAAGCGGGGAGATGGGCGCTGAGAGGCCGCAGTTTTCCGTGCTTGCGGATGACGGGAATAATGCCGGCCTTCAAGTGAATATCACTTGCTCCTTTTTGTGTGGCGAGCCGCAAAATTTCGTCGAATCGATTTTCCATAAGCCTCTAGATTCTCTTCCCTTTTTATCGGATTCGGATAAACATAGCTGTAATGTTTGATAATCCAAGAACTGTCGAAACTCTCGCTACTTTCTTTCGTCTAGGTCGAGCTCCTTACATGAAGGGGACGATCGGGACCCTTGGGGCTATCCCCTTAATTTTTGTTTTCAATTTCTTCGGCCTTTACGTGTACATGGGACTTGTCTTCGCTTTCTGTTTGTTTGCTTTAGCGGTTTGCGATGCCTATGAAATGCAGGCCCAAAGTCATGACAGCCCGGAAGTTGTCATTGATGAAGTCGCTGGATTTTTGGTGGCGATGACCTGGTTGCCTTATACGTGGCAGGCGTTTGTCTATACTTTCGTCCTGTTTCGGATTTTGGATATTTTCAAACCTTGGCCGATCAGTTGGTTTGATCAAAAGGTCAAAGGCGGCTTTGGAGTGTTGGTAGACGACATCGTCGCCGGCGTTATCGTCAGTTTAGTCATGCAGTTTATTTTCACTCAGACCGACTGGCTGGGTTTTAAATGGATACCAGGCGCTTAATTGTCTTTTTCAATTTTTAGGACAGTTTGGCGATGGAGTACGCACTGTTGGATCGGCGGTCTGTGGTTGGCGATTCGGTTTGGTGGAGTTTACTGGTCGGTGGTGCGCTCTTTCGTTTGCCTTTTCGATGGCGGCCTTCCCCGCTGCAGAGTTGCGGTTTCATCATTCCTGTTTTCGTTGGCGTTTAGCTCATGTCATTCGCACTTAACTTAGTATTCTAGCGCGGGCTTGCTCCCGGCGCGATTCACTCAAAGTTTTGTGTGCGATTTAAATTTCAATATTTTATTAATTTCAATGCCTCTGCTTTCTGAGATTCAAGCGCCGGTAGTACGAACGCGTTACATTCCAAAGGCAACCAAACGAATTTTGATTAAGAAAAACCCGCAAAAGCAGTGCGACTATATAGATCCGATCACTCAAAAACGATGTCACGAGACTCACAGGCTTCAATTCGATCACATAAAACCATATTCACAAGGTGGGCCACACTTGGCAGAAAACCTGCGATTACTTTGCGACCGACACAATCGG
>JAYTDP010000343.1:0-4950 GCA_043735865.1 Bdellovibrionales bacterium | reverse complement strand
CAAAAATCCAAGAAGTGTTTTGGCCATTCGGTGGTGCAATTGAATTGCAGGCATCTGCCTTCGCACAACCATTTGGTGGTCGCATTGGACCTTGGTATTTTTCAAATTGGTCGCAAGGGGCAAAGGCGTCTTCGGGCACGCGGGTAGATCCTTTAGCGCCGCCACTTGCAGGTGCGGGTTTGCCGACAAATTCTTTCGAACTTCTTCCAAATTACAGTCGTTATCCGGGAGATCCAGTGGGGCTTCATGCGAATGAAGCCCACGCTGCAGTTGCGGGCGTCGCGAACGCGAACGGGCAGTTTTCCGACTACGCTACGATTATCGATATTGGGCCGAATACTCCAAATGACGTCTTAGCTTTTGATCCAGCCGCCCCAGGCGGGGGCACTATCCGCCAGTTCGAGATATCCGCAATCGTACCGGATCTTTTCGATATTACATATTATTCGATCGATCCGCAGTTTAATAAAAGTTATTTACCCAGGTTGGCGTCTGCAAAAAGCGCATTGGGTATTCCGGGCAATGTGCCGGTGCGAGGCGATATCGGCAGCCGCGATGGCCAAGGCGGCGGTAGTATCGGCATCTATGATCAGTTGAAGATCGCCAACGGGGAGGGCGCCCCGACGCCTCTCTTGCGTCGAGAAGCCTACTGGCCGGTGCGAAACCGTGAGCATCTCCTGGTCGATTGGGTCCACGGAGATTCATTCGAAATTATGGAAGAGATTAATGCCGATCGCTTCGGAAAATGTTCGACCTTCGATGATGGCAAAGTATCGACGCCCGGTAGTTGCATCGGCGGCGGCGGCCGGACAGGTTACTCAGTCAAAATCGTAGCGCCAGTCTATTTGCGAAGCCCCGAGCTGTCGCTGGGCGGCTCAGGTCAGAACGGTGCAATCGCGAATCCGCCACCGGATGGGTTTTAGTTAGGCTTCCACGTGTATATGAACTTCAGGACCATTATGTACTGCAATCCGATAAATAAGATCCTTGGGTATCAGTTTTATCCCAGTATCACTTAATCTTAGTTGAAGCTGCTCATCGTCCCAATGGTTTGTCACAAGAATTTTTTGCGCTGATAAATGAGGGTCCGTTAATAACTCTAAACCATTATCATGGTCAATTCCAAGCTCAAGGTCTGCGAGTATCAGGAGTTCTTCAAAAGATTTATACCTTAAAAATTCGCGACTAGCTTCGACTGTTTTAAATTGGTGGAAGCCGTTTATATGAGCTCCATTTAAAAGTCTTTTCCAAACTAAGCTCTGTGATTCGTCGTCATCGAGCACGATCACGACAGTTTTTGAATTTACCGAGATGCTTTGGCAAAACCATTTCGGGCATTCTATTTTCGGTAACGTTATTGTAACTGCCGTACCTTTTCTTTCAGTTGAATCGATAACCAACAGGCCCTGCGCTTGCCCTATGGTTTTAAATGCGTGATGGAGCCCTAAACCGGTACCGCCTGCTTTTCCATATGTAAAACCACTTGTTCCCAGTTTTGGGAAATAGTTTTTAGGAATTCCACGCCCATTATCGCGAACCCTCACGGTACATTGATCTGCCTCGGTAGCCAATTCAATTAATACAAGTCCGTCGGTAGAATCAATAGATTCAACGGCGTTATCAATTAAATTGGAGATTACCCTTTTGAATTCGCTTGTATCGACAAGGGTGAACACGTTCAGTGTGCCTCCAATTTTCTCCGATATTTTAAGAAGCTTATTTTTACGATACTGCATGCGCTTTTCGGCCACGATACCTGTTAATACTGCGGGGATGAAACACAAGCTTACTTGATGCTTCGCCTGAGTCATCTGAGAGGGCTTAGAAATTAGATTGTTTGCGATATCGTTAATGCGCTTTATTGCTGAAATCAAAATTGCTTTCTCGTTATCAGGGAGGGATTTTGAGAATTCGCTCACCATATTAAGAGCAGATAAAGGTGAGCGAATGTCATGTGCGACTTGTTTAGCTATGATCGCGAAAGCCTTTTGCGAAGCCAGGCTACGTATATGATGTTGTTGATCCAGTATATGTCGTATCAAGTTGTTGTATCCGTCCATCAATTCTTTTACTTCGCTACTTATTTCCTCTGCCGGAAATGAAAAAGCCTCTAGGTTGCCATTTGCTGCAGTCTTACCCATATGCCTTTGCAAAGTATAAATAGGGTTAAGAATTTGAGTCCCAAGCACTTTGGTGAAAGCATTCAAAAGACGATGGGATAAAATAAAAATACCAAATAGGAACATCATGACTAAAAATGTGTGAAAGAAAATCTGTCTATAGTCAAAATAGCCTTGGATGTAGATGTAACCTTGCGGCACATCTCCGAAGGTCAGCACATCAAAATATGAGTAGCGTGTATCTATAAGAGAGCGCTTCACGCCAAAAGACAGTTGAACAGGTATTTCCTGATGACCGTAGATACGCTCGCGATATGAATTAAAGACAGAAATTTGAGCGTGTATATCCTTCGGTAGTTCGGAGGAAAAATTATCGATAATTCCGTTTACAGACAGATGATTTTCTAAGAACAAGGCCTGTTCTATCTCTGGTTTTTTGCTTTGTACCCATTGCATTGTTTTCTCTACGCTAGTCACCTGAGTCTTATATAAAACAAATGCTTCTAAAAGCACAAATGCGCAGAATAGCAATGCAGCAAGTTTCAAAGACACTCTCTTCAGCGAGCGCCTCAATATTTCCTGAGCGCTATTTTTTGTAAACAACGTATTCTCCGTTCTTTAACTGTAAAAGCACTATCGGCCGGTCCGGAGTTCGGTTTGTACCGACAAATTTTAGAGGTCCGGTTGTCGACAATATTTTCGTTTTAGCGATTTGATTGGCGAGAGCATCGCCAACTTCATAATTTTTTGACGATGTTAGTGCCTGTCCTACGAGGTGAAAGGCATCATAGGTAAAAGCTGCCCCCGAACTTGGTTGGCCATCTGGGTATAAGGACTTATAGCCTTTTTGAAAAGTTATGTTTTCAGAACTTTGCATGTCTTTGTGCCAATAAGTTGAATATAGAAGCTTGAGATTTTCGTCCTTTCCTTGAATGGCATGGAAAACCGCGTTTCCTCCCCAACCGTCTCCACCAAGGAATTGGATATCCTTATGTTTCTTAAAAATCTCTCGAACTATTATTGCAGAATTTTGAGACGAGTCGGGAATGAAAACTAAATTAGGGTGAAGTGCGGCCACTGATTTTGCTATAAATTTTGTATCCAAATTTTTAGATGAATACTTTGAAAATGTTACGTCTACCTTTTTTAACAGTCCATTTCTAAATGCGTTCGTGAGGCCGCCAGAGTACAAGCTATCTATATTCTCTAAGACTAGAATCTTTTTATCGCTAAATTTAACATTTACTAATTCACTTAAAAATAATCCCTGCTTGTTATCGTCAAAACAAACCCGAAAAGCGCGATCTGTAATTTTGGTCACTTCGGGATTAGTTGCGAATGGCGTAACAAAAACGACTTTCGGGTGCTGAGCAGCGTACTTCGAAGCCACCATAGCTTCATTGCTATTAGCCAGACCTATAAATAAATGAAATCCTTCGGCCTCAAGTTTCGCCATGGCGTCGAAAGTTTCCTTGAGATCGCCCTTGGTGTCATAAATAGTTAATTCCATTTGCTTCGCTAGCGCAGGCTTAGTTTTTTTAAATACTTCTACGCCGCGGTTGAGTTCGCGTGCCGTATTTGGATCCATGCCTGTTAGTGCGGCTAAAAAGGCAACTTTATTTTGGCTGGCAGACGCAGCACTACAGAATACAAGGACCAGAGAAATAAATTTTTTCATATTTTCCGAAGCTCAAAAAAGTATTGTTGGCCGCCAGCAGGTCGTGGATCACCAACTTTCGAGTGCATAATTTTAAATAAGCCAGAGGCAAGATCTAAAATCTCTCCTTGGGAGAAGGTATGATAGACCCCCATGAAAATGTGAGTTTGTTGGGCCAACATTAACTGGTCGCAGGAAGCGGGGCCAAGATTCCTTACGCCTAATAATAATTTACCATTGGGCTTCAAAGCATTGTAGATGTTCAACAAGACATTTTTGCGTCCATCGTACGAGAGAATCCCGCCAAGTCCATTTTCAAGAAATAATATTTTGTCGAATGATTGAGGTGGAAGTTTTGTATTCGTAATGTCATCTACAACTAACGAAAGTTTGGCCCGTATCGGACTATTCTTAATTCTATGATAGAAACTGTTAATAATTTGCGGAGAATAATCGGTGCCTGTTACATGACCAAAAAATGTAGTTAAGTATTCGGTCAGTCTGCCATTCCCGCATCCAATTTCTGCTACCCTAGCAAAAGGGTCCGCATGCTCTTTTATAAAAAGAACTTCGTCTTGGGCAATTGCGGATTGTTTTGCCCATCCATATGTCCCCCACGCAACTTCATTGTATTCCGTCATTAGAAGATCGATCTCAGTGTTAGCAGAATTAGGTAGGTTAACAGAATAGCCGGCGCCGATTTTGTTTTCGGGAATAGTTTGAGCCTCTAAAAGAGACTTAATTTGCGCAATGGCTCTTGCTTTTAAAAAGTCAATCTTGCGGGTAAAGGTACCGGTCGATGTGCGCTCAAATCCAAGTTCGGAGAGCAGCGGAGCGTCTCCATCATCGGTAAAGACGACCAGCTCCATATCTCTATTTAAATTTTCTAGCGAAAATCGATTAACTAACGATTTAAGAAGTGCAGCTACCACCGCTCCGTGGCCCTCCGATAAAGTTGTCATTTCAAATGCGACTGAAGTTTCAGCACTTGAAATAAGGTTAAGGCGGCCGAGTGCTTTGCCGTTTGCAGAAGCGCTAATAATAGTCTTCCCGAGATTTTGATTTACATTAATTTCTTGATCGAAGAAAAAAATCCTCATATCTGAAAGATTAAATTTGTGCTGCTCTACTTGTTCTAAAATTATGCTCATGAAACACTATCTTTCCAAAGTT
>JAYTDP010000342.1:0-5690 GCA_043735865.1 Bdellovibrionales bacterium | reverse complement strand
AACACGCCACCTAGGGCGATCGGGCCCAAAATAAATCCGACGAGAAGAGGGATGATGACGGCAATCGCGACCGGAAAAATCATTTCGCGAAGTGCCGCTTTCGTGGAGATTTCAATGCAACGTGCGGTATCGGGTTTCCCCGTACCATTTAGTAAACCCGGAATTTCACGAAACTGTCGGCGTATTTCTTCAACCATTTGCCCGGCGGCTTTGCCCACGGATTTCATAGTCATCGAAGCGGCAATCAAAACGATCATCGCGCCGATTAAAATTCCGATTACCACACGTGGGTCACCGATATCCATAACGTCGCTCACTCCGTGTGCGCGAATCGCTTGCTTAAAAGCGACGAACAACGCGAGCGCCGTCATGGCCGCAGAACCAATCGCAAATCCTTTTCCGACTGCCGCCGTCGTGTTTCCCAAAGAATCGAGACTATCGGTAATTTTTCGAACATCCGAACCCAAGTGGGCCATTTCAGATATGCCGCCAGCATTATCGGCAATTGGTCCATAAGCATCAATTGTCATCGTCACACCGACGGTAGCTAGCATTCCAACAGCCGCGATTGCGATTCCGTAGAGGCCTGCAAACTCATACGAACATAAAATTGCAACTGCGATGAAAATCAACGGCAAACCGCAAGATTCAAGACCTGTGGCAAATCCTGAAATGATATTTGTGGCAGCACCCGTGCGTGAAGCTTCAGCGACACGCCGAACACATCGGCCTGAAGTATAATAGTGCGTCGCTTTCCCGATGAGAATCCCAGCAACCGTACCCGTAATCACTGCATACAAAAGATTAAGACCATAATCGAATTGAATCACAACTCCCGCCGTGCCCCCGATAAAAACAGCCCCCGCGAGAAGTTCCGAAATCGCAATTGCTAAACCGGGACGAACGTTTTTGAAAATGCTCATACACAAGATTCCGAGGACGGACGCGCCCAGACCGACGGCGGCTAACAGGAGCGGAAATCCCACCAAAACTTCTTTTCCCGCAGTCGGAAAATAATTTTTTAAATCCGCTGCGTTCATCGTGATTGCAATGGAAGTCGCAGCCACCATGGCGCCCACGTAAGACTCATAAATATCGGCGCCCATGCCGGCCACGTCTCCAACATTGTCCCCTACGTTATCAGCGATAACTCCAGGGTTGCGTGGATCGTCTTCCGGGATACCCGCCTCTAGTTTTCCGACCAAATCCGAACCGACGTCGGCTGCCTTCGTAAAAATTCCGCCCGCAATACGAGCAAAGAGGGCGATAGATGAGGCACCCATCGAAAATCCGGCGAGTATCTGCGCGGCTGCGGCATCGAGACCGAAGAAATAAAACAGTCCGCCCATAGAAACCAAACCGAGGCTCGCAACCGCCAGACCCATTACCGATGCGCTTTTAAATGCAATATGAAGTGCTGCGCCAATTCCGCGATCCTTTGCCGCGGCCGCAGTACGAACATTTCCTTTCGTCGCAGATTTCATTCCAATAAATCCGGCTAGCCCTGACGAAAAAGCGCCAATGACAAATGCCAAGGCAACGAATGGTCCAAGGGCCCAACCCGCAGCCCCCGCAACGACCAAAACGAAAATAAAAATTTTCGCGTACTCAGCCTTTAAAAAAGTCATCGAGCCCATCGCGATTTCTTCGGCGATTGCCTGCATTTTATCGGTGCCCGCCGCCTGCCGAACCATAAAAAAATAAATAATGAGCGCGACAAGAAGTCCGCCAAGGCCTGCTATCGGTGCTACTAATCCAATTTCGATCATGGTAATTCTCCGGTGATACCCAATTTCAGTTCTCACCGAAAAGGAAGTCAAGACTATGCTGTCATACGAAGTTTATAAATTTATGCATCTTGTAGGGTTGGCTCTTCTTGTGTTTTGTCTCGGGGCAATTTGTCTGCAAATGCTGAATGGCAAAAGCCGTGACTTTCAAAATCGAAAGATTTTAATGATTGGTCATGGAGTTGGATTGGCACTTATGCTCATTGCCGGTTTCGGCATGATGGCACGTCTCGGGCTCACTGCCGCGTGGCCCAGCTGGATCTACATCAAATTCGTAGTGTGGTTATCCCTCGGTCTCATCACAGCCGTCATGCTCCGAAAACCGAAATGGAACAAGTGGCTCTCAATCGCAACCATCGCCCTCGTCGCGACCGCCGCATACGCAGCGATCTTCAAACCGTAGTGAGCCGAGCGCTTAAGTAATTTTATATTCTAAGAATCGGCAATCGATGTTGCCATTATAGACTTGAATTTTGCGCGACGCTTTTAATTTTAAAGCCGCACTCAATTCTTCGTTGCCCGATATCATCCACATCGTCCAGCCTTTAAAGTTACGCTTTAAACCATATGAAAAGTCGCGGTATACGTCTTTTAAATCTTCAGTGACGCCCATGCGTTCTCCGTAAGGAGGATTCACGATGATAATCCCTTTTTCTTCGACAGGAGCCTCAATCACATCAACACGGCCATCTCGGAAAAGAATCGTGTCATCAACTCCCGCACGCTCCGCATTGTGCTCAGCCATGCGGGTCATTTTACCGCTGCCATCAGACGCAAAGAGCGGAATAGCCTCTTCCGTCTCAAGCTCCATCGCTTCCGTCAAAACGCGATCCCAAACTCCAGCATCAAATTCTTTAAAACCTTGAAACGCAAATTTCTTACGAAAAGCACCGGGCGCAATTTTTCGAGCGAACATAGCAGCTTCAATAATAATCGTTCCCGAACCGCACATTGGATCGAGCAATGGAATGCCCGGCTTCCAACCGCTCAACTGTAAAAGCCCCGCCGCTAAATGCTCGCGCAAAGGCGCATCGCCCTGCTCGCGGCGATATCCGCGCTTCGACAAAGACTCACCCGACGTATCGACGGCAATCGAAACATGATTCTTCACAACCCGCACCATTATTCGAAGATCCGGATTTTCCGAATCGATGTTCGGCCGCTCGGTATATTTGTCTCGGAACTGATCGACGATTCCGTCTTTCAATTTCAAAGTCACATAACGTTGATCGCGAAAGATGTGAGAATCACGAACCGTCGTATCAAGAGCCAAAGTGCCCTTCACGTCGATGTACTGAGTCCAATCGTGTTTGCGAATATTGTCGTAGAGAGCTTGGATGGTGGGAGCCTCAAACTCCATGACCGGGCGAATAATCCGGGTCGCCGTTCGAAGCATGAGATTTGCTTGGTAACATCCACGAAGATCCGCTTGAAACATGACTCCAATTGAAGACTTCGAAATAATTTTAAGTCCGAGATCTTTAATCTCGTTTTCTAAAACGTCCACGAGACCTCGTGAGGTCTGCGCAATATACTGTTCCATCATAACTCTTTACTGTTTTGGCTTGGCTTTCGAAGTCGCGGAAGAATTCGAAGTAGCTTGCCCGGTTTTACGCAAAAAGTTTTGCAAAACTCTTTGGTCCATCGTTCGTCGATCAGTTTTTGCGGTTGGCGGAATAAGAAGCGGCTGTACTTTCAAATCCTGCTCATCGGCGCCGCCCGGATATTGACGAGCCGACGCGGTCGGCGGCGTGTTCGCAGCCCAAACATTTATTGCACCAGCGAGGACGAGAGAAAATAAAAGAAGCGCATTTGTCATAGGAGATCGTTGTATCACAAGCGCCGATGACCGGCCATCGGGATCTGCTGGCGAGCGAGAGATATGGCATCTGGCGTGAGCTCGACGACAAAAGACCCCGGCCTGCTTGGTTTCAATTCTTTGATAATTTTACCCCATGGATCAACTGCCAAAGAATGTCCGTAAGTTTCGCGTTTAGCGCCTTTGATTGTCGAGCTTTCATGAACCCCTGCTTGAGCCGGCGAAATGACGTACGCTTGGCTTTCAATCGCGCGGGCACGATTCAAGATGTGCCAGTGAGCTTTACCGGTCGGAACCAAGAAGGCCGACGGAATTAAAATCGCGTGCACCCCGAGTTTTGCGTAATGCAAAAACAGTTCGGAAAACCGAATGTCATAACAAATAGTCAGACCGATATCCCAGTCTTGAATGCGCAAGACGTGCGGCCTTAACCCGTGAGTAAAAAGTTCTGATTCGCGCGAGGCCGGAGCGCCCTTTACATCGACATCAAACAAATGAATCTTATTGTAGACCGGTGTGACTCCCGAAGGTTTCACATGAATAGTCGCATTATACGTGTGCTCACCGTCATGATATGGAACAGACCCAAGCACGAGCTCACACGAATTCGCCTTCGACCAATTTTGAAAATCTCCCCAGAAGTCTTCACCAAGATGAAAGTTGAATCCAAGAAAACTCCCCGCTTTTGCTCTCACAAATAGACAATTCTCGGGCAGGCAAACGAGATCGAGCTTTTTGCCGCGTGATTTCTTCATCACCGCTTTTAACTGAGCAAAAATCATTTTTAAATTTTGCTCAATTGAATCGGTGGAGGTGAGCTGAATCACTCCAACTCGTAAATTTTGACCTGGGAGTTTAAACATTTAAGTTTCGCTCGAGCCAACGGGTTCGACGGCCTTGCATTTCCATCCGGCTTTTTCGATATTTTCTTTGATATTGGTCATGACCTTAAAGCAGCTATCGTAACTCTTGCCGTTCGCCATTTCGCGATCAACGCCCATTTTTGTATAAAGCGTCCTGCACTGGCCATTGTTTTTTTTCACCTGAATGGTTCGTACAGTTTTTTTATTTCGGCACATAAAGAAAACGGGATCTTGCCCGGCCAAGGCGACCGAACCAATCATGAAGGTAAAAATGATTGCGAAAGATTTAAGCGCTGATCCCATGCGAATAGGATAACGAAGTGAAACAGGCACGTAAAGCGCCCATTTTAAGAGACTGGTTTTGCTTATTTAGAAGCGCGAGCGGCTTTTTTGCCTTTTTTCGCTGCGGCCGTCTTTTCGACGAGCTTAACGTTCGAGTAATCGAGAAGACCTTCTTTTTTCAAAACGCCTTCTTTTTTGTCGAAGTGAGTTTGAATGCGAACGCCCTGAACGCGAACTTTCATGATACGAGGAAGAACTTCGAGAACTGCGCCCTTAGTTCCTTTGTCTGATCCAGCTGTGATTTGGACGGTATCGCCCTTTTTGATCTTCAATTTCATTTGCGGGCTCCCTTTTTCGCTACTTTTGGTGCTGTTTCAGTAGGTGCAGCTACCACTTTTGCCGGTTTTTTTGTTTTACGGTTCAAAAGAGCTCTGATTTTGTTTTTAGTCGTAAGCGCGCGTTTCGAAAGAAGCTCATCTTTTTGATTGAGGAGGTATGAATCGAGACCGCCGTTATGTTCAACCGTGCGAATCGTGCTAGTTGCAATTTTAAATTGAATCGAGCGATTCAAAGCGTTGCTAAATAGCTGTTTATTCTGGACATTTGGCTGAGCTTTAAACTTTGTTTTGATATTCGAGTGGCTCACCAAGTTCTTAACAACAGGGCCTTTGCCCGATAATTCACAGCGTGACATTGAAATGTCTCCTTCGACTTAATTCATTAACTGAAAGAAAGGGTATAGGCAAATTGACCCTTGTTGGCAACCGGATTCTATCGTATAAGTTCCCCTCTAATAAAAACGATTTGTCTAACAAACATTCAAGTTAAAGGTGCAGCTTTTGAAAAAACCAATTCGCTCTAAATTCCGCCCTGAGTATCCCGTTGATTTCGTTTTCGATTATAAAGATCCGGTAACTCTTAGCCGCTTCATCATGGAAG
>JAYTDP010000341.1:0-2134 GCA_043735865.1 Bdellovibrionales bacterium | reverse complement strand
AAAATTAGATTATCTTCACTTTGCTGGCGGCGGCCCGTGCTTTTTTTCGTGCCTCATCGGCCGTCTTACCACGCGCCAAAGCGATGCCCATGCGGCGGTGCGGGCGAGTCGTAGGTTTGCCGAACAGCCGAATCTCTGCACCTTTTATTTTGAGTGCATTCGAGAGCCCGGTGATCGTAAATACGGTCGCTTCACGCTCGGCCAGAATCACGGCCGATGCCGAAGGGCCCCAATAGTTGACCTCGGAAATCGGAAGTCCGAGTACCGCCCTCAAATGCAAATCAAATTCTGACAAATCTTGCGATGCGAGAGTCACCATCCCCGTATCATGTGGCCGAGGTGAAAGTTCAGAGAAATAAATCTCGTTTTTAGTCACAAAAAATTCGACCCCAAACAGACCTGAGCCACCTAGGTAATCCGTTACTTTTTTGGCCATTGCCTGCGCTTTTTTTAAGAGTCTCGGCGAGATTTTCGCGGGCATCCATGATTCTTGGTAATCACCCCGCTCTTGCCGATGGCCTATCGGATTAATAAACAGGGTTGGACCGGTTTTCTGCTTGATTGTGAGAAGCGTGATTTCAGAGTCAAACTTAATAAATTCTTCGACGATGACTTTTTGCTTATCGCCGCGCATGCCCGAAACTGCGTAATGCCACGCCTTTGAAACATCTCTTTCATTTTTAACCACCGACTGACCTTTACCCGAGGACGACATGACGGGTTTGACTACATTCGGAAACCCAATCTTCGCGCTTGACTCGATAAGCTCGGCTTCAGTCGTCGCATAAGCGAATTGGGCGGTTTTCAATTTCAGGATATTGCATGCAACGTCCCGAATCGCATCGCGATTCATAGTCAAGTAAACTGCTTTGGCCGTGGGGACCACTTGAATACCACGCTCTTCAAATTCTTTTAATTTTTCGGTACGGATCGCTTCGATTTCGGGAACGATAATGTGGGGCTGATGCTTATTCACGGCGATTTCAAGTTGAGACGCATCGAGCATATCTATGACTTCGAATAAATCGGCCACTTGCATGGCCGGCGCGTCGGCATAGTTGTCGACAGCAACGACAGTTAGGCCAAGGCGTTGAGCCGAAATTGTGAATTCTTTTCCTAGCTCGCCCGAACCGAGAAGCATAATTTTAATATCCGTATTTTTCATTGGTGCAACGTAGCTAAAAATTTTCTTCCGGTAAAGCTGCATAAACACAATAAATTTGATATTGCTCGGTGAGATGATAATCAGAAAAGTGGAATACCTAGCAAAAGCGTTCGCACTCTTCGTAACCTACGTTGCGAGCTTGTTTGCGATTTTGCAACTTCAAGCAGGTACAAATATCTCGCCGAGCGCGTGGGTCCCGTCCGGGGTCGCCCTCGCATTTATTCTCGTGGAAGGCGCTCAGTATTGGCCGGCGATTTTTCTCGCGGGCGTTACAACCGGTTGGATGATTGGAATGCCGCTACCGGCAGGTATTGCAATGAGCACTGCTGGCACGCTATCTCTACTTCTCGCGCGTCGATTATTGCGATCGGCCTACGTCTTCGAAACAAAATTCTCCCAGCTACGAGAAGTTATAAGTTTTATATCAAGTGCCGTGATTTTAAGCAGTTTGTTTGCCGCGGTTCTGGGCTCGGTGCTTCTCTTAGAAGTGCAGTTTATAAATTATGAACAAATCTATTCCACCGTCTTTATGTGGTTTGCGGGACAGGCCATCGGGACTCTCGTGGCCACCCCTTTCCTTTTAAGTCTTTATAATTTTGATTGGAAAAATGCGTTCAGCAATACCCGGTGGTTGGAAGGGCTGTTTATATGTGGCGGGCTTATCGTTACCTGTCTGGCGCTGTTTGCTGCCAAAAACAATAACACCGCCACACTGGTGACGACTTTGCCTTACATAGTGTTTCCATTTATTATTTGGGGCTCTCTCCGCCTGGGAATACTCGGCACAGCAACCATGAATGTGATCATCGGTGCCTTTACTTTGTGGAGCACAAGCCACGGATTCGGGCCGTTCAGTAAAGGCTCAATGGTCGAAAACATTTATATCGCACAAGGTTTTGTATTTATCCTTTCAGCGACGGGCCTTATCATAGCATCGACGACCGCCGAACGGGAGAGCGCGCTCAAAGA
>JAYTDP010000340.1:0-3183 GCA_043735865.1 Bdellovibrionales bacterium | reverse complement strand
CCCAGTTACGAAAGCCGCCCTCGGTAAATTTCATAATGTTGCCCTTGTGAACAAGCGTTACACTCGGAAGCTTATGCTCCACCGCATACTCAATTGCGGCGCGCACGAGACGCTCTGTTCCTTCTTTAGACACCGGCTTAATGCCGATTCCCGACGAATCTGGAAACCGCACTTTTTCATACATCTTCGGAAAATTATCTTTTAAAAATGAAAGAACCTTTTGGACTTCCGGCGTGCCCATTTCAAATTCGATTCCGGCATAAATATCTTCAGTGTTCTCGCGGAAGATAGTCATATCTACATCTTGAGGATTTTTTACGGGCGACGGTACGCCGGAAAAGTATTTTACGGGGCGCAGACAAACGTAAAGATCGAGCATCTGACGTATCGCAACGTTCAAAGACCGCATGCCTTTACCGATGGGAGTTGTGAGAGGCCCTTTAATCGACACAAGATAATGCTTGAACGCAGTTAATGTATCTTCAGGAAGCCAATCACCGTTTTGTTTAAATGCTTTTTCACCCGCGAATACTTCGAGCCATTCGATTTTCTTTTTGCCCAAATAGGCTTTTTCGACTGCAGAATCGAAAACCATCTGTGAGGCTTTCCAGATATCCGGGCCAGTGCCATCGCCTTCAATGAATGGAATAATCGGATTGTTCGGCACTTTTAGGCCGTTCGCCGTCATCGTGATCGTTTCGCCAGATTTTGGAGCTTTTAACGTTTTAAATTGCGGGTGTGACATTTTTCCTCGGGATTGAATTGGTGCGGCTACACCGACTCGAACGGTGGACCTCGTGGATGTCGACCACGCGCTCTAACCAACTGAGCTATAACCGCATATAGGGACAAGAACTTGGTTTCGACAGTGGCTACAAACTAGTCTGGCTTGTTTCGCCGGTCAAGTTTCGATCGCCAAATTCTTCGATTTTTGAACGACCGGTTTTGGCCTGAAGTTGCTTGGAAAAAATCTCGATCCACTGAAAGAAAAGAGACTGCAAGCCGGGCGTCTCGACGAAATCACGCATATTCGCAAATTGCTCAACGGTCTTCCCGCATGAGCGAATCATTTGGAAGTCGGCAAGCTCATTCGAAACATTGATCGCGACACCATGACTCGTTATGCCTTTCGAGATCCGAACGCCATAGAAAGCGATTTTGCCCTTAATTGTAAATAAACCCGGCTCATCACCTTTGCAGCACGCGGTGATCCCGTAGAGCGCTAGCAATTGCTTTGTGGTCTCCTCGAGGAGCGCGACGTACTCCCTGACTCCCAAACCGTAATTGCGAAGTGGCAGAATCGGATAGATGACTAATTGACCCGGATTGTGGAGGGTCGCTTGCCCGCCCCGCTCAACCGCGACTACGGGTATCGCCCGCTCACGAAGGGTTTTAAACCCGACAACGACGTCGCGAAGCGGGTCACCACGCCGACCCAGTGTAATTGTGAGTGGATGCTCGAGACCAAAAATTATAGGTCTCTCGTCGGCAGCAAGCATTGCTGTCGTTTGCATTTCGAGACATTTCACGTAATCGGTGAATCCGAGCCATTGGACTTGCATAGATCAAAATATTTACCAGAAACTGTTTTTTTAATAAAGCTCGACGCGATCGTTTTCTTTAAATCCTGAACCAGAATGTATGACCGCAATGGCACCGTCTTTGCCGAAGTAAGAAACCACTTCGACGGTGCCTTTCATTCGACCTGGCGCTGTGCCGATAAATGATCCCGTCTCTGGATCAAATACTTCATCGCCGTCTTCTATAATTTTTAACACGTCTCCGACTTGCAGCCCCGAAATTCTTCCAGCGTTGACATATATGCGATCGCCGTTGACCAGCGCAATGCGGCCTTCCCACGAAAGTTTTTCGACCGCCTTCACGATGCCCGGAACGGTCGTAATGAACGCCTTACGAACGCCGTCCCGAACGAGGATTGGATCTTCGGTTAAGCTTTGGGAATCCGTTCCGACATTTGTCGTTTCACTTTCGAGAGTTGCTTTTTTTACTGAAGAGTAAATTTCGCGTCCGGTTTTTGCGCCGAAGACGCGGATTTGCACTGTCACATCGACTGTTGCTTTGGTTTTGCGAAAGACGCCGAGTTCGTCACCTTGGCGACGCGCGCGAATTTCGAGGATGCGCCCTTCGACAACGGCGGCGACTCCCAAGCTCGAGGCGACTTTTGCGACTGCTGCCAAATTATATTCTTTGTTGTCTTTTAAGAATCCGTTTACGTCCTGTGGGAAATCGGCATTATTCACGACTATGAATTGTCGCGTGCTGAGTAAGTCCTCAACGACAGTTTTGCGGGCGACGGTGACGACATTTTGTGAACGTGAAAGTTCGCTGTCGAGAAATGGTAAAACGATAAGACGCTTACGAAGCTCTTCGCCATCGCGTGCTTCCATCGGCAGATCACGAACTTCGGGGGACCGCACCGAACTTTTTTCCACTTTCATGAGCGAGCAACCGGTCAATAGCGAGTTGGCGATCGAAAGCAAAAGGCCAATTGCAGCTGCTATCAAAATGCGACGAAATGTACCCATAGGGATATTATATAAAGCTTTGGTTTCCGATTACGAATAAGAACTGAATCTAGCCAGCCCTTGGTCGGTATTACTGCACGTCGACCGTCAGCCCATCCGATTGAACATCTTTAATGTTAACTTTGAACGGTGCGAAGTTGGCCGACTTAAATGCCAGTGCCAACTGCTGCGGGACACCCGTCGCATCGAGTTCGAAAGTTGTGACTCTCGCTTCGATTCGACGCTCACGAATGCTTTTAATATCGCGAATTTGAAGCGGTATCATGCGCTTAAATTGGTCCATGTTTTGTGGAGTCAGACCACCCGTCACAACCAGTCGCAAAGCCGAAGCGCCGAACACGCCTTTCTTCCAGACTTCATCTATCTGACTAGTGAGGTCCGCGATCACTTTATCAGCAGTTGCATAAAAAGTTTTTGCTCCAACCACTCGGTATACACCGGCGTCAGTATCAAATGAGCGCTGAACTTCGGCGATGAGGCGGCCATTCGCTGCATGGAAGGCCTGAATGTTATAATCGACCATAAACAAAGTTTCACTGGCCGGCTTAGGGCGAATAATAACCTCGCCCCGAATGACCATCTGGCTCTTTAACTTTTCCCCCAACGAGAGGGATTCAATTTTCTGAAGATTAAAAAT
>JAYTDP010000339.1:0-7079 GCA_043735865.1 Bdellovibrionales bacterium | reverse complement strand
GCTGACCGACCGGGTATCGGCTCTCGTCGTTGTGGAAGGGGAGGAGATGGTAGGGATTATCACAACTGATGATATGCTCCACACATTGATTTTCTTACTCGACGATAAAGAAGGCGAGCAAATGAACATCGATGAATATTTAAAAGCGGATCGCGCTGTCAGATTATCTTTGAAACAGGACATTGCCGACGAGAGCGCCGTCATTCCTGGCTATGAAGACGAGGATGACGACCTAGACGAAGACGAGATCGATGCAGGCCGGACTTTCGCGGCGGTTGTGATTCAGTAGTCGGGATTGCGACCTTGGTCCGTGCTGGATGATGGACTAAATAGTGCGCGCGCGTATGCCTCGCGCGCCTTAATACCTATATAATTAAAAACAGTTTAAGAGAGGCCTTCGAATGCGTCTTCGTCTTTTCTGTTTTATATTTATGAGCTTTGCATGGCTGAATCTCAGTCAAGCCATTGTCGATGTCAAAAACGGCAATTTTACTACGTCGCGTATTGATTTGGATGTGCCTGCGGTCGGTTTCGATCTGCGGGTTCACCGCACCTATAATAGCGAACCGATCTTTTTTGGAATCTTCGGAGCCGGCTGGTGCTCGGACTTCGAAACAAAACTTATTGTTTTGAGCGAAAGCGATATTTTGGTGCGGCAATGTGGGAATGGGCGGGATCATTTTTTCAAAGCGGCGACGCCTTCGCAATTGGCTGCGACTTTAGATATTCTTCGTGACCGGCTCAATATAGAATTCCCGAAGGAGAAAGCTAAAATCGATGGACTCCTAACAGCGGCAAAGACAAATTTGCCGCTTCTAGCGACCTTTATCGAGGCTTATAAAATATCGATGAAGCCCGCTAAGGAGGCAGTCTTCCTAAGCCAATCGGGTAGCGGAGATGTAATTCGTTTCGACGACAATAATTTTTCGCTCAAGTTTCCCGATAATCGAGTGCAGAAGTTTGATTCTCTTGGTCGCATTAGTTTTCAAGCCGACGGTTTCAACAACAGCCTCACTTACGTGAGGGGGGTGGCGGGAGCAGTGACCGAAGTTCGCCATAGCAGCGGGAGTAAACTCACTCTGAAATATAATTCCGACGGCCGAGTGGCAAAAGTCATCGCGCCCAATGAAATGTTTGCGACCTACCAATATGATAAGACGGGAGACCTAGTCAGCGTCTCTGGCAAATCAGACTCCGAAACTTACGAATATGATTTGGCCCATCAGCTGGCCAAAATCGGCAAAGACTTTCGCATTGAATACGATAAAGACGGCCGCAATGTGACTTCGATTGTGCGAGGCGGGTGCCGCGAAGATTTTAGTTATGAACAGCACGAGCACTCACATAAGGTTAAAACCGTTTTGAAATGTAATGGCAGCGCGAGCCGCGTTGCCGACTACGATATTCAAATTGCGGATGGTGTCGGTCAGCCACGTGTACAAAAAGTCTCGACATTAATTAATGGTAAGGCCGCGGATAAATTTGAATACAATGACTATGGTCTGCCGCTCTTCGTGAGAACTTCGCAAGGGGAGTCCCGCTACCGATACAATGCCGGGCAAAGATTAGAGTCGGTTTCCCTCGGGGATCAGCTTTTGCGGTTTCGCTATTCTCCAGATGGAATGGCCCGAAGTGTCGAAGGCAAGGAATTTACGATTTCTTATAAATACAATTCGTTGAATCGAATTTCTGAATATTCGACCGGCTCCGACACGGTGAAATTGAAATATGATTTCTTAGGGCGTCTCACTCAAATCGGTCGCAACAAAGCCAAGCCTTACGAACTCGAGTATTCAGCTCAATCCGCACAGCCAAGGCTAATTTCTTTGGCTGGCAAAGGCAGGGTCAGTCTTCTTGCTCGCGACTACCGTTCACTTGCCAGTGATAAAGAATGGATTGGGCTCGATTCTGCGGCAAATTTGTTAACCGACTACCAAGCTTTGCAACAACCACTTCGGCTTATTTCACTCAGCTCGGTCAGCCGATGAAATTTCATTTTCTCAACAGCTTCATTTTGGTCTTAGGATTCGGCCTGCTGGTTAAATCGGCAGTTGCGGGTGTGGAGAATGAGCGGCGAACTGGGTTTAGCGAAGCGCAAATCGCCGAAATTTCGGCGAAGTTCCCGGGCTGTTTAGAAAACACAACTTCTTCCACCTCAGAATCTGAAGACCAGTTGAGACAATACGGCGGGCTATTACCGCCAGGACAAGGGCCTGCGGCTGTTACAAGGCCGCCACCTCGAAAGTCGACACAGTGAGGCTTTTTCTTCTTTTCATTCTAGTTTTAAATAGCGCAGAAGCGTCGGCTGATTTAGACGGCGTTTTAAACCGAGCCGGCGGGTTTTTTGCCGGAATCAATAGCTGCGGAGAAGTCACTCCTCAAAATGTCTCGGGCCTCAATCGCGCATTACCTTGCGTCAACTACAACGGTACTGATGCAAATAATCAGGCCGCATGGGAGTCCACTCAAACTATCGTATTCGCTGAATTGGCACGACGTAATCGAAGCGAATCCGGATGCCGTATCGAATTTTTTGGCCGCGCGCAGACCGATCCGGATTTTACCGATAAGATCACTGAAAAGATGATCCCGCAGTTTTTAAAAATTCGCGGAGAACTTCGTCGCTTAAAAAACTCCATATCACGAAATTTCGAAGATCTTGCCCAAAATTTAAGCCGGCCGGCCAATCCGGAAGCCGCCGGTGCGATTTACGCCGTAGCCAGTACCCGCGATAAAGACTTAAATGAAAAGCTTCGGCGATTGCTAGCGACCGTCCCTTTGGGACATGAACCGGAAGTCGCGGAGTTTTTAATTCGCGCGGACAACGAATTACCTCAAGACTTTTATAAAAGCGTTCAAGGACTCGGCCGGTTTCGAAATTCTTTGCCTGCGGTATTTCATGAAACGACGAAGAAATATGTCGAAAACCAAAGTTATCTTGGTGGCAAGTCTCCCTCCGAGATCACCGAGGAAGATCGCGAGCGCTTCGGAGAGGCCGACGTACTGAAAAATTTTGTTTCGACTTTAAGAATTCCTCCCGCCTCTCAAGACGTGTTGTTTTGCCGGCTCGATGCCAAATATCAGCGAGGACAAGCCGGATTACAAAAGGCCGAGCTCGTCTTTACGGGTCTTTCATTTGCACTTTTAGCGGGTGCAACTGTTGTGTCCGGAGGCGCGGCTTCACCGGTAACGGTACCGGCCGCAATCGCATTAGGCGTTGTCGGAGCAGCTTCGGCAGTCAATCAGATCAATCAAACGCTTCGAATGTGTTACGGAGAATCATTTCTCGTCGCGCGGAATGCGAACACATGTAACCCAAATCAAGACGTTGATATGCTAAGCGAAGCTGCTCAAAAAAGTCAGTGCATCGGTTCGGCCGCATTGTCGGTTATTTCGGTTGCGGGTGTTGCGGCCGACGTGGCGGCGGGATTAAAAGGACTGAAGGCGCTTCGTGCCGCGCGAACTGAAGTGGCCGCTGCTGAAGGTACTGCTGAAAACGCAGCGGGCGGTGCCGCTCGCACTGCCGATACTGCCGCTGCACAAGGAGACGAAGTTGTTAACGAAATCGTGGTGACGGCTCCGACACAAAGTTATGACGTTGCCAAAGTCACCGCTCGCCAACGGCGATCAGTCGCCGGCAATAAAAAGTTTAAACGTGTGTTAGACTCGGTCTCACCAGAAGAAAAAGAGGATGCGGTCAGCATTTTGGCTATTCTGAAAAACCAAAATAATCCGCTGCTTTCAGATCAACAGGTCATCGACAAATTTAACCGGCTTGTGGCGACCGGCTCATGTTCAGTGGGAGGCAGCCGATGAAATTGCTTTTATTGCTAGGGTTTATCGTCTCGGTTAGTGCCACCGCCCAGGCAAATCCTCCGACGGCTCCGCAAATACAAAATTTGGCGCAAAGTATTTTGCAAAACACTCCGGAGTTTCAAGATCTGCAGAGACGTGCGGGCTCAGAAATTTTTGTACAGAATCGAACCTCTGCCGAATTGATCCAATATGTGAGAGAGAAGGTTGAACGACGCGGACTTGAAGCCTTCACTCAAGATGTGAAAGGTGGTCGAGTGCGCTTGACTGACTGGCATAGCTTAAACGCTCCGCTTGATATTTCGGCTCCGCCAGCGAACGCATCGCGATTGCAACGAGTCAGTTCAACTCCCACATTTCGAGGTGTTGCGGTAAACCAACAGCCTCCACTCACAAATAGCCTTTATGATGTACATATCGGAGCAACGACAACTCGCAATGTTGAAGGTTTGACGAAGAGTGTGTCGGGCACCACAACCTTAAGATTCGGCGAAGACGTATTAACCGCAACTAATCCGACAACTACTTTAAGAGCTTATGCGGAAACGGTTGAATTCTTGGCGGACAATCCTCAGGTGAAATTAAGTGCAGAGTCGCAGACGCAGGTAAACCGGCTCTTCCAAACGGTCAGTAGTCAGCCGGCAAAATTTGCGCCTATCCTTCGCGACGGAAATACTTTTGCCGGTGTTGCCCGATCTGAGCCGGAGACTATTGTGAGCATTTTGGAACGGGCCCAATTGAGCAGTCGCAGCCAAATACCAGCCGGCGCTGGGCTAGATAATTTACTGAAAGGTGCGGGAGGTCTTGTGAGCGATTATCGTCTGCAGGAGACGGCACGATTTAATCCAACGCGGTCTCTTTCGGGCGGAGGAATTCGTGTCCTCCACGGAACTAGCGAATTGGGTGCTCAAAGTATTGAGCGCGGGCAATTAGCATTTTCAAATGGCCTCAATGTAATCGATGGTCAAATGTCGGGGGTCGCGGAGGGTCACGGAATTTACACGGTTGGTGAAGGCTCAGAACCACCGTTCTCCACACGTATCGTCGAAATCGAATTGGATCCCGACTGTCTTGTTCAGAAAACATGCGCCTACGATAAGGCCCGCAATTGGTATCGAATTACGAAGCAAGAGGCGATTCGCGCGGCGAGGGTTGTGCCCCAAGATGAATATTACGAGCGCCTAGTGACGGCAGCCCGTGAGGCACCCGAAGCGAAGAGACTCAAGCTTTTAGAAACCGCCGCCAATTTACTTTCCCCTGAAAGTAATGCGGCGGATGCCGCTAGATTTACGCAGTTACGAGCGCAAGCCCATTCTATTGGGAAAGAAAACCAATTACTTGCCAACTATTTGTCGAGACCCGGAAAAGTCGAGGCCGTTTTGAGCCGGCCCGGTACAACGCCTTTAAAAACCGACGTCATTAATTTTATTGCAACTCAATCAAATGATGCGCCGGATGCCCAAGCGGTTCTGCGCAATCTTGTAACGGCGGATCCCGTTATCATAACGGAATATCCAAGTCTTCAAGCACGGGCTCAAAGGTACGTGACAGATATCGGCGCTGGAAGAGTACCGGTAGACGTTGCCGACCGAGAGCTGGCCGCCAGTTTGCGTCGGGCTTCGCCCGAAGCATACGAACAGGCTACGATCCGAAGTGTGGGTCGGTTCGATTATAATCCATCTTCACAGAACGACCTTCGTTTGCTTGAGCGGTTTAGCAACGCCCCCGACGCTGAAGTCAGAGACTTCTTTTCGAACCTTCGTCCGATTGAAGACCGAATCGACGAAGTCGACGATTTGCAAGTTCGAAAATTCGGAGTGAATGTGGGCGAGCTTCGGTTTTCAACGCTAGCGCGGCAAAATCCAGAGCTTGCGCTTAAATTGGCGTTGCGCGGATTAGGCCTTCCCAATGTGAAGGACCGTCCTGCCGCCGGAATTGTTTCACAAATTAATCCTGACCGATTGAGTGCCCAGTCGAGACAAAAGCTAATAACACTTGCAAGTGCGGAGTCGGCGAGCCCGGGCCGAGCCGCAGCTGTCAGGATTTTAAATAATTCAAGACAACCCGAAGTCGTAAGCGGCCTGAAGACCGCATTTCTCAAAAATCCGAATCGGACCGATTTGCTTCAGGCATTGTCAGATAACGTGACTCCATCAGAGCTAGCCGATTTCGCAGAAAAAAATCGCGCGGCCACTGGACATATCGATTCAACTGTACTCAATCAATTGCTAGAAAGAAAAAGTGATCCAGCTGTCGCGCGTTTTCTCGAGAGCCATGCTCAAAGTGACACTGCGATACTCGGGCGATTGGATAATTTAAGCACGGGTGCGGTAGATTCGTTTATTGCTCAACTTGAGAATCCGAGTACTTCTGCTACAGATCGCGCAAATATTTTGCGTCAACTAGAGGGCAAAATATCTGATGAAAGAATAAATCAGTTATTGGCTGCCGAGCTTCGAAAGCCCGCCAATAATCGTATCTCAATTACCGGATTTCTTGCCAATCGCGAACTTGGGGGCGAACTGAAGCAGCAAGTGCTCAGAGCACTAGGTGAGGCTAGCGAAACCGAACGATTTAATATTCTGAAAGCGCTGAAAAGTAAATTAACTCCGGAAGAATTTAAAGCGGCGGTCCTTTCGAATTTAAATGCCAGCGAAATGAACAATTATCAGAGAAATTTTTTGAATGAAGTTGGACTTAATAAAGATCCGGAAATTCTCGACAGTATAAAGCGTCGTGTGGCGAATCTCGATCGGGTTCGTATAGAAAGCGTGATCGACCTGTTGCCCCCATCGCCAGAGCTCTCGCGAGCTGTGATAGCGGCCTCTGAGAAGAGTGTGGACGATAATATTATTAAGTACCTAGCGAGTGATTCTCAGTATGGCGGTCAAAGGCGCTTGGCAGACCTCGCTAAGACTGCCAAGCCTGGAACCTACCCGGGACAAAATATTCTAAATGCAGTGGCTGACATTCAGCGTCCGTCTGCTCGAGGCGGCTCGTCGGCTGCAGGTGCGGCGCGCCCTGGCATTATGAAGTGCGTTTTGAATTCTTTATTGAGAAGAAAATAATTATTATTTACGGTTCATTAGCCAATTTTCGAAAACCGACTTAGCTCTCGCCAACTGAAGACGCTTCTTCTCCGTACGACCCTCGGCGGACCCGGTATTTTGCGACTCATGATCGGTGCAAGCGTTTGGATTCGCGATCGGGCGAAACAATCCATAATTAATATTTGTCGGCTGAAAATGATCTTTTGGCTCGGTGAT
>JAYTDP010000338.1:0-2459 GCA_043735865.1 Bdellovibrionales bacterium | reverse complement strand
TAGATGGAATGCGCATTGTGCTCGATTGCGCGAACGGTGCGGCTTACAAAGTGGCTCCCGCAATTTTTGAAGAGCTTGGCGCCGAAGTCATCGTGCTCGCGAATCAGCCGAACGGGCGCAATATTAATGACAAAGTCGGCGCACTTTACCCAAATAAAACAGCCGATGAAGTTTTAAGATATCGCGCCGACGTCGGAATTACGCTGGATGGAGATGCGGACAGGGTCATTCTGATTGATGAATTGGGCCGCATCGTAAATGGCGATCATATTTTGGCTATTTGCGCGATCGATAAGTTTCAAGAAGGCCGACTCGAGAAGAATACTGTCGTTGCAACTGAAATGAGTAACGTAGGTCTCGATAACAAGTTGGCGGAGTATGGTATTCGCGTTATCCGCACCGACGTTGGCGACAAGTATGTCGTCGATGAAATGCGGCGCTCTGGTTATAATCTGGGTGGCGAACAGTCCGGACACATTATATGCCTCGATCACTCAACAACGGGAGATGGGTGCCTGGCGGCCCTTGACGTTCTCGCGATTATGCAGACGCAGGAAAAGCGCTTAAGTGAGCTTAACGACATTATGAGCGACGTCCCTCAAATCCTCATCAACACGCGCGTAAAAACGAAAATTGATCTCAAAACAATTCCTGGTTACGAAGCTATGATTGCCGAAATTGACGGCAAGCTTAAAGGCAAAGGCCGTACTTTTATTCGTTTCTCCGGCACCGAGCCCGTGGTACGAGTATTGGTTGAGGGCCCGGACAAGCGCGAAATCTCCGGCTTTGCCGAGAAAATTTCGCAGTTCTTGCAATCGTACCTCGGAAAGTAGTCCATGCGTCTCGCGACTGCTGAACAGTCGCGCCTCATCGAAAAGAGCGCGGGTTCGGCCTACAAACTCAATAATGAAATCCTTATGGAATCTGCCGGCGCGCTCTCGGCTCGCGAAATTCAACTCTCATTTTATCCTGAGCTGACTCGAGGCATGACCGCCATAGTTTGCGGTACGGGTAATAATGGGGGAGATGGATTCGTCGTCGCTCGGCATTTGCATGCTCTCGGACATCGCGACCTCGTCATATTTCTTGTGGGAAATTCAAAGCGGTCCGAACTCAATAAGCTTCAGTTAAAAAGAATCGAAGCCCAAGGTTTTCGTGTCGTCGATTTAAAATCGTCGCCGAAAAAAATCGGACAGTTAAAATCGGCAGCGCTTATCATTGATGGAATTTTTGGAACTGGGCTTAAGAAATCGGTTAAGAACGAATTTGCGAAAGCAATTGAAGTCATGAACGCATGCCAAGTTCCGATCTTGAGTCTCGATATTCCCTCTGGGCTGGCGGCCGATTCAGGTATTGTCGAAGACCTTTCGGTGAAAGCAACGATGACCCTAAGTTACGGGTTAGCAAAGCCAGGGTTTTTTGTGGCCGATGGCCCCTCTCATGTTGGTCGATTGAGAATTATCTCAATTGGTTTGCCGCATGAGGCGGTTCGTAAAATTGCGACTTCCCATTTCTTATTTAACGACAAGCTTGCGAAACGATATCTACCTGGGCGAAAAGACCGCTCGAATAAATCGGATCATGGGCATTTGCTCGTACTTGCTGGAAGCCCTGGATACTGGGGCGCGGGGATTTTGGCAGCGACCAGTGCGTTTCGTGTTGGCACCGGCTACGTAACATGGGCGAGTTTTCACGCCCCCGATAATGCGCTTATAGAAATGCCCGAGATAATGACTCGCGCGATTTCGGATCCTGAGATTTGGAAAAGCAAAAAGTACTCGGCCATTGCCGTCGGTCCTGGGTTGGGCGTAAGCGACAGCACTTCCTCACTTATTGAAAAATTGATTAAGGCAGACGAGAAAAACGTTGTTCTCGACGCAGATGCCATTACCTGTGTTGTGAAAGAAAATCTTTTTCCCCTGCCGAAAACCTGGATTTTAACGCCTCATGCGGGTGAACTTTCTCGCCTACTCAAAAAAAGTGCGCGCGATATCGAACGCAATCGATTTGAAGCGGCATTTCAAGCTGCGAAAGTGACAGGCTGTCACGTTCTTGTTAAAGGATACCGGTCTGTTTTAGCTGTTGATCGGAGATGCATGGTCATCCAAGCGGGGAATGCGGCGCTGGCGAAAGCTGGCACCGGCGATGTCCTAACGGGGATGATTGGTGGCTTGCTCGCGCAAGGTCTCGACACGGTTCAAGCGACAGCGACGGCCGCGTATATACACGGACGTCTTGCGGACGAATGGGTTCACAAAGGCAATGATAAACGAAGCCTCACGGCTTCCGATCTTCGCGAAGACTTACCGCTTCTCTTAGGTCGAATTTCAGGCGGAGTCGTTCTTTAATGGCAAAAAAACCTCAAGCACCTAAAGCCAATTGGTCGAATGATCAATTTCGAAAACTTGTTCACGCGAAAGTCGACAGCGATAAGCATGTGTTCGCGACGCGCGAAGAGT
>JAYTDP010000337.1:0-18823 GCA_043735865.1 Bdellovibrionales bacterium | reverse complement strand
ATTCATCGATGTGGAATATCAGCAGTTGAAATCGGAGATCCAGCGTATTTCAGAAGTCACGACCTTCAACGGGTACGATCTTTTGAATGGTACTGGCGGTTTAATGGACATCCAAGTTGGAACAAACAACGATCCGTTTAAAGATCGTATTTCGTTCAACACGGCAGCAGCAAACGCAAGCCTTGAGTCACTTGGTGTTTTTGCTGAAAACGTGGCGACAAAAGAATCGGCTCAAACTTCACTTTCGAACGTCGATAATGCGATGACGTCAGTGAATGCAATGCGCGCGAACTTTGGTGCTATGCAAAATCGTCTGACTTCAACAGTTGCAAATTTGTCAGTAGCTCATGAGAACTTGTCAGCAGCAAACAGCCGAATCCGTGATGCGGATATCGCAGCTGAGAGCGCAGAGTTGACTCGTAATTCGATTTTGAAACAAGCGGGCGTGTCGGTCTTGGGACAAGCAAACCAAGCTCAACAAATCGCGCTTAAGTTATTAGGTTGATTTTATTCGGTGGCCGCGGTTTTCGCGGCTTCGAACTTGGAAGCGGGCTTTTTGCGAGGCCCGCTTTTTTTATTTTGCGCCTACGACAATCAATAGCAAGTAAAAGCGCCGACTGAGGCCGTCGAGCGGCTGAAACCACAACCCGAGCCATAACCATCACGGACTGACATGCACGCTTTTCGAGCCTCTTGGCGAGCTAAAAACTCGTTTTCACCGTACCCGGAGAGGCTTACAGTCGCTTGAGCCGAAAGAACGCAGTATAAATCGCACCCGCTATACGATGGTCCTCCCTTCAATTTACCGCCAAGGCTCGCGCAGTAGGCTTCAAAATCGCTGTAGGCCCCGCCACTTGAATCCCGGTATAACTGAGCCAAAATGTCGACTTTCGAAACAGAACACGATACCTCGCAGGTGGAGGCAAAGCTCGCGCCCGCTGCCAAAGTCAAACACGCTAAAATAATATATTTCACAATGAACTCCTTTTGTTTATTGCAGCGTCAACTAGCAAAGGACTTCACCTACGGCAACGAAAAACAGATTTTTATACTTTGTATAAAATTATTGTGCATTTCGATAATTCTGCCGATACTTATTTCATGGGTATTTCAAGCACCACAAAAGGCACGGACCGTCGCGATCAAATTATCGATGCGTGTACTCGTATCATTGTGAAACATGGCGTTGGGGATTTCACGTTTGAATTACTCGCAAAGGCGCTGAAGACATCGCGTCCCCACATCCGTTACTATTTCCCCTCTAAAAGAGAGTTGTTTTTAGCGTGTTTTGAAAAGGTCTCCCTTCGAGGTCAGACTGAGACTCGGTTAAAACTTGAAGATGCGCATACGTGGCAGGACCGACTCGTGGCGATGGTCGAAGGCACATTCAGTTGGCATCGAAAATATCCCGAGGATATGACTATTCTCTTTATTTTTTATCATTATGCTTCTTTAGAACCCAAACTGGCAATGGCGCACGCCCAGACCCGCGAAGTAGGTCGCAAACGCATTGAGAGTATTATGCTCGCCGGCCTATCTAAGCATATGACGAAGCAAGAGGCCTCCGAGCGCTCAAGCGAATTCCAGAATATGTTAACTGGATTAATGGTGGACGCAGCGACCACCCTACCCGACCGATCCAACAAACATCTAAAATCGGCATTGGCATCCGTCCAGAGAATGATAAAAGAATTTGGCAGCTAGAATCCGGTGAGATCGCTCTCGCATGTAGGCGGCTTTAAGAACAAGTTCCGCAACCCATTACGAAGTGACGGAGGCACCGAATCCAAAGTGTGTCTTCCACCTTGAACATCGGCTTTCTCAAAAAATGTCAGCCCGGATATTTTTCCATTCTCAACATCTAGGGATTGATCGAACATTTTCATAAAATGCTCGCGAGAAAAAGTAAATATCCGCTCATCCCCCTTCACTTGTGGCTCTGGAAATGAAAACGGCGGCTTCATATAAACTTCGGCGACTTTTTCATCGCATTCCAAAACATATTGGCCAACAACCGGCTGCGCGGTGTTATCACCCCGAACAGGTTTGCCATCGTGTAATTTCACAAAGCGGGTTCGCGGCCCTTGCCAAGTCATGCCACTTTTTTCGCCGAAATAGAGAAGTATGGGCAGCATATAGAGCGGGCTTTTACGATCGACTATGAAGCGCTTCAATTCGGCGGTAAGTACCGGTGCGACCAATCGAGTGCCCGCACGCATGGGATGCCCGATCGGATTATATTTCATCGTTACGTGATATTCGGGATCAGGTACGTCCATACCGAATCGAGTCTCAGCGGGCAACTTCGGTGCGAGATGGGTTCGGACAGCCGTTACGAGAGTACTCACGATATTTTTATTTTCGTCTAAAATTGCGACCCATCCGTAACCATCTTTAATTTGCTCAAATTCAGCACGAATTTGTAGTTCTACGTCATGGTCGAATCGCTTCCGCTTCAAGTATTGGGCTATCGACCACTCCTCAAGTACATGGAACATATGTTCTTCGACCACTTGAGCAATGTGTTCGTTATAATTTACTGCTCGCAATTTTTCTCGAATTGCCGGCTCCATTTGAAGAAAAATATTATCTGCGGAAAGTGGAGCTCCCTCTAGCAGTAAATGCGCAAGGGCGGCAAAGCTAGGATCTAGCTTCCGCACGTCGACAAGCGTCGTGCCCAACTCGTGGGGTCGTCGAAGATCTACCGTGCGGCTATAACCTAAGCGAAATGGAGCTTCGCGAATTGGCTCCAATATGAGTGCGTAATACTTCTTACCCTCAAAAATAACGTCGAAGACGCGAGTGCCGGCACTGGCATCCAATGTGACGAAGAGAAAAAGTAAGAGGGTTAAGCGTGCAAGCGACATCCCGGCATTAGCTTGCACATTCGACGCCATAGAGATTGCTCGTAACGTTGCCATTAGCTCACTTTGCCGATGAGCCCTGATTAACTTTTGTTCAGTTAACAATTTGGGCTTTTTTCGAGGCTATTCCACGCTCACGTTTTTTCGACGGCGTGACTATGACCTTTTGGCCTGTGGGTGTTTCAACTGCTTCAAAAGTCATGACTTCTTCTGGCGAAAAAATCACAGCTCTTTCGAACTTTGGAGCAGGACGCTTCGGTTTAATTAGCACGTAGACTCCTGCAACTGCGAAGAGGGCGACGATGGCAACGATTCTTTTATATTTCTGCATAGCAACTCCTAGCGCCGCACCATATTCATACGTCTCAACTACTGCCACTTTTTTCTTTTCGAAAGTATTTTTTTCTTTTGTATAAAATTAGGAATGCCTCATTTATACACAAAAGACAGGGCCGGCAGAGGGCCTTACTTTTTTCGATGAAGCGACCAAAAAAAGCGAGGTGTCCAAAAGTTAACACTTTAGCGAAGTCGTTCTGCACACTTAGCCTTCAAATCCCCTGGTCCCAATATTGAAGTATTTCGACCCGCATGAAACGCCTACTGGTCTGCACGCTGCTTTTCTCATTTTGCGTTTTGATTACGATCGCCTCGCAGGCCGCGAGCCTCGACGCTTATTGCTTTTATCCAATCGGCGCTAAAGACCCCGCCGTCGGCAAAGACTTGGCGCAACTTCTGCCGCTCGCATCGGTCAGTAAAGTTTTAACAAGCCACTGGGCTCTCGTTGAGCGCGGACCCAACTACCGATTCCCTACCCAAATTTTTTTACGGCCGGTTATGGACGGTCGTTGGGATATCCACCTAGCAGGATCGCGCGATCCTTATTTCGGCAAAGAGAATCTCCATTATATTATTTCTGAACTGAATAAGATGAACATTACTAAAATTCGTAATTTTACTATCGATGAGAAAGTAAAACTTTACTGGGACGTGCGCCGCGGATTTTTTACCTCGACTGCCCAAGCGCTCAATTCGCCGACGTGGCAAACTGTGCTCTCAATTTTACGTCAGCATTCGCCCTTCCTTTCGGGAT
Source organism: Bdellovibrionales bacterium (assembly GCA_043735865.1). GTDB lineage: Bacteria > Bdellovibrionota > Bdellovibrionia > Bdellovibrionales > UBA1609 > CAYHVK01. The sequence goes on along the minus strand of JAYTDP010000337.1, from coordinate 14,869 downwards.
ACGCGGCTTCACGAGCGGAGTTGAAAAAAGTGGGCGTGGAATTGGTTGCAAAACCAACTTTCACCGTCGAAAAAATCAGCGCCATGCCGTCGTCGCAATACAACAGTCTCTTTCGTTCGGATCTGATGTCGCTTGCGACAGGAATCACCCGGACTTTTTACTCGGCGCCTCTCGTCGAGTTAGTAAAAGAGATGAATCGCAACTCGAATAACAATGCAGCAAATCAGATTTTTCAGTCGCTTGGCGGTCCCAACGCATACCGAGCTTTCATTCAGCGCCGGTTTGGATTTGGCCCGATGCAAATTGCATTGGTGAATGGATCCGGCGCGCCTTTTGTGGAGAATGGAGAAACGACCCCCCTCTTCGTCAATGGTCAAAAATTATATAATCGAGCGACTTGCTCGTCCGTACTTTCGATCATGAATCATCTCTACCGAGTGGCAAAATTTTATAAATTCAGTTTTGAGGATATTTTTGCGGTGCCAGGAGAGAACAATTCGAACACTCTCGATGGTGTTTACGGGACAGACGCACTCGACGGAGTTCTCATGGCAAAAACTGGGACTATTGACCCGACTATTTCTCTAGCGGGTTTGGCGTCGACCAAAAAGGGTGACGTCCTCTTCTACTATAATATGGATATCAACGGAAATAGCGCCGGCCAAATTGCGAGAGATCAGCGCAGTGCTCGCTATATGATTCGCGATAAAGTCACTGAACTGATTCAAATGCGTTTCGGTGGCGGTCGCCCAGTGGAAATCGAAAGGTACGCAGGAACTTCGTTTCACTTCGGATTTTCGTCTAAAGCTGTGGCTGAAATTCCAGCGCTATTGAGAAATCCGTGGAATAATGTGCAAGCGCCGATACTCCTCCGCCCCATCATGCGATAATTACTTTAGCTTCTGAATTCCTAGAATTTCTTTACCCTTCAATCGAAGCCGAATCGGATACTGATTTTCTTTCGCCGCTTTTAAAATTAGAAGATCCTCTTCCCTCATGTTTACCGCATTTGAAATTGAATAAAAAGTCGGATCATCTTTTAATTTTACCTCGTACGCATTTTCATAATCATTCAGAGTTTGCACGCAGCCGACTCCATTTTCTTTCACTTTTACTGAACAAATGTCTGGTTTCGGGGCCGGAGTTTCAATGGGTGCCCGATACGCACAAGCTGAAAATTGGCACGCTGCCAGGATCATAGACAGTTTCAAAAAGCGGGAGTGACGAATTTTTAGACACATCTCGAGTCTCCTTCAATATCGCGCTTATGCGCGAAGGCTTAGAATACCGCGATTTGGTCTTAATTTTGAAGTAACGGAGCAACATGAATACAAAAGCCGGTCTTCTTATAATCGTAGCTATCGGAATTACCACGTCAGCCATGGCGCAAAACATCTGGGAGGCCCCGCTCGAGCAGCCCCAGGCCGCGAGCCAAGTGCTTCCGGCACAAGTGGCTGCTCCAGCAGCGACGCCAGCGATGCCGACGTACGGGACTTCAGCTATGGGTAAGAGTGTTTACCAGCGTAACGGTGGCCAGCCATTTTGGATCACCAATCCACCACATATTCGCGAATTGGGTTTGTTTCTTCGGACCATTTCTCGTCACGGTCTCAATTATAATGACTACAAATTCAGAGATATCCTATTACAGTTTGCGCAGAACCCCCAAGTCGCTGAAACTCTGCTGACCGAAGAAGTTCTTCGCCTCGCCAAAGATGTTTCAGTTGGGCGCCTCGATCCGCGTACGGTTTCTGCGGATATTAAATTCAAGCCACGAGTCTTCAATAACGTTGATGGAGCTTTCAACTTTCTCACTACCTTAAGCGTTCGAAGCTTTGATGCTCTTGCCCCTCAACACCCGCAATATCGTGACCTCTTACCAATCTTGCAAAACTTCATGGATCTCAATGCTCGAGGCGGATATCCGGCATTAGCTCCTAGTCCTAAAACTTTAAAAGTCGGCGTCGCCGACCCAGTCGTTCTTGAAATCAAAAAACGTCTGAACGTGCTCGGTTATCGCTTAAACGAAAGTGATTTCTTCGATGAACCTTTGAGAGCAGCTATTAAAGAAGTGCAGCTCGCGAGTTCCGTCGAAGACACCGGCGTATTGAACGCGCGCAGCAAAGGCACTTGGGCGTATTTCGCCGTCGATTCTTTCGCACGCCAACGCCAAATCGAATTAACTATGGAAAAACTCCGGTGGTTGCCAAGTGATCTCGGCGTCCGTCACATTTTTGTGAATATCGCGAATCAAGAATTATCAGTCGTCGATCCTAATCTTGAAAGCTCTGCACCCGTTCGTCTTAAAAAAGTTATTACAGGTAAACCGACAACTCCAACTCCGAGCATGAGTGACCGAGTTGTGAACGTCGCCCTCAATCCAAAATGGCGTGTTCCACCAAGCATTATGGTTGGAGAAAAAATTCCGAAACTTTTGGCTCTATATAATGAGGGCGGTATTCCAGCGATTAGCAGTTGGCTCGCGTCAGCGAACTTCCGACTTGTTGATCGTAACGATCGCAACATCGAAGTTGATCCTTACTCGATCGATTGGCCAACTGTCTCTGCAAGCAACTATACGTTTTTTATTGTTCAGGACTCTGGCACCGACAATGCTCTTGGCGTTATGAAAATTAATTTAGGAAACGCGTACAACATCTACATGCACGACACTGACGACCACAGCCTTTTCGCAAAATTCAAGCGACTGTTGAGCCATGGTTGCATTCGAATTCAGAATCCCCTCGAACTTGCCGCCTACTTACTGGAAGGATCGCGCGAAGCGATGAGTCTTCCAGAGCTCGAAAACTCTGTTTCAAGCGGTTATGACTTGAGAGAAGAGCGTTTCTTGCGCTTGGCTGAATCCCGAAAACTTCCGGTCTATATAATGCCGGTGACGACTTACGCTAGAAACGGTCGCGCTCAGTTTACGAATGATGTTTACGATCAAAATGCAAAATTATTGAGAGCTCTTAAGGCACGGGGCTATTATAAGGCTGCGCCTATCGACGCCCGAGTTGAATAATCACTAAGACGGCGGCCGTTGCGTAATGCAGGGCCGCGATCATTGGCAAACCGACCACGAAATCCGAATGATCGATCGTTTGTACAATGGCCGCACTTATCAACAAACCACAAATGACGAGACCGAAGAAAATTGTCTGCGCAGAACTGCGTCCAACATTTTTTAATTCCTCAATTTGCTGAATATCGATTCGCATGGCGAAGTCGGGGCTCGAAACTTTTCGCATAATTTGCTTTAGGTGCCTCGGCAATGTCGACAGGAGGCCATGTACATCTCGGCCCACGCCAGTCAGATCACGCATTAATTTTGCCGGCTCTGTTCGCGACTGCAAAAGTTCAGCGGCGAATTCGAGTGAATAGACCAGGAAATTAAAATCCTTCATCATCGCGCGGCCCATGCCTTCAAGCGTGACGATCGATTTAAAAAACATCACGAGCTCGGGCGGCAAAATCAAATTGTAACGAGCCGCGATTGAGGCCGAATCCATGAGGAGCTTGCCGCCATTCACGTGCTGCAAAGTCAGGCCGTAGTAAGGGGCTATGAGGTCCCGCAAATCGCGCGCGAGAAGATCAGCGTCGACGTGATCATTGTACGGTGCAAGGTCAACATACTCATAGGCGAGGCGGTCGTAGTCTTCAGTCGCCAACGCCAGAAGCATATTCGCGATTGAAGATTGGGTTTTACGATTAAGGCGCCCGACGACCCCAAAATCGATAAGGCCGATTCGATTGCCCGGGAGAACAAAGAAATTACCCGCGTGTAAATCGCCATGGAAAAGCCCATCACTGAAAACCATTTTCAAATAAGCGCGCAGACCGACTTTTAAAACAGACTCTGGGTCAATCCCCTCTTGGTCGAGTGCGTTTTTATGACTGAGCGGGATTCCCTCGAGCATTTCCATCACCAAAACGCGTTTGCCAGATATGTTTGAATATACGGCCGGGATCTTGATGTTCGGATCATTCGAAAAATTTTCTTGGAAACGCCGAATGTTGTTTGCTTCAATAATAAAATTTGTTTCGAGCTCGAGTGCCCGAGCAAATTCGTCGACCGCGAGAACCGGATTAAAAATTCGAACTTCCTGTAGATATTTTTCAGCGAGCTCGGCGATCATGTAGATGATGCCAAGATCCTCGCGAATCACGGCTTCAATGCCCGGCCGCTGAATTTTAACGACAACTTTTTCGCCTGTCTTTAACTGAGCACTGTGAACTTGCGCGATGCTAGCTGCCGCCAGAGGCTCGCGATTGAATTCGAGAAATACCGAATCGATATCTTGACCAAAATGCTGAAAGAGAACTTTCTTAATTTCGGGCCAATGAACGGGCGGCACCTGATCGTGGAATTTTTTAAATTCTTCGGCGTATTCTTCGGGCACAAGATCGGGCCGAGTGGCTAAGAGCTGTCCGAATTTTACAAAGGCTGGTCCGAGTTCCTCGAACGCCATACGTAGGCGTTCGGGAGCAGAAAATTTTGAATTATCGTCGGCGCTTAGGGCCCCGAGAGTCTTTTCGATCAGGGCGAACTTGCTTAGCTTTGCCCTTTCCACCAGATCGCGGAACCCGTGCTTCACGAACACGCTCACGATCGTTTTCAATCGGGCGGCGTTTTTCAAAGGACTCGTTTTGCGACGGCGTTGCATGGGTATCGTTGTCGTCTGTCGGGATTACAAAGTCAATTCGACCAGTTTGGATATCGGCAGCCGCAACTTGAACTCGCAAAGCGTCCCCGATTTCATAACTTTTACCTGATTTACGGCCGACTAAGACTAGACGTTCTTCATCAAATTCAAAACGGTCCCCGCCCAGTTCTTCGAGTTTTACGAGACCATCGACGTCGAACTGACGAAGAAGAACAAAAACTCCAAATTTCGTTACGGAACTGATCACACCTTCAAACTCTTGCCCGACAAATTTTTCAATGAAGCGGGCTTTTTTAATCGAGTGAATTTGCCGTTCCGCTTTTACAGACCGCTGCTCGTTCGAACTTAATATTGTGCCAGCCGTCTCGAGATCCTCGAGCGCCACTCGGCGATACCCTTTGTGCGCGGCAAATACCGATTTAATAAGACGATGCACAATCAAATCTGGATATCGGCGGATCGGAGACGTGAAATGCGAGTAGTGCGAAAATCCAAGACCAAAGTGGCCGATATTTTCTGGGCTGTACTTCGCTTGCGCCATTGATCTCAAGGTCAAAATATTGAGAATTGTTTCTTGTGGCTTACCGGAAAAAGCTTTCAGTGCCGCCGTTAATTTTTTCTGCATATTCGGGCCTTCGAGACGCGCGCTTTCGCCGAAAACCTCTAGATAATTTTGCAAGATGTGAATAGCGTCCGCTTTCGGTTTATCATGGATACGATAAAACCCAGGTACACCTTTCGCGTCGAGAAACTTCGCCGTCGCCACATTGGCTGCGAGCATAAGTTCTTCGATCAAGCGATGCGCGAATAAGCGTTCTGACCGCAAGATATCGACCGGAAGACCCGACTCATCGATTTCGATCGTAGTCTCGGGCACTTCGAGATTCAAACTTCCATTTTCAAAACGAGCTTTCATCAAAATGTGAGAAAGTTCGGCCGCGACCTTAATATTTTCGGCAACGTGATCGAACTTCTCAATTCTTCCACCATCGACAATTTCTTGCGCTTCACCATAAGTGACTCGCGCTTGGCTGTTGATGACCGCTTCATAAAAACGAGATGACGTCGTGTGCCCGTCATAGTCGATGTCCATTTCGGATACGAGAACTAGCCGATCAACACGTGGCTTTAAAGAACACATTTCATTTGAAAGAGATTCAGGCAACATCGGCGCCACGAAGTTCGGAAAATACGTGGAGGTGCCGCGCAAATACGCATCTTGGTCGATCGCGCTTTTTGGTTTCACGTAATGACTGACGTCGGCGATCGCGACCCATAGGCGGAATCCGCCCTTCATCTTCTCAACGTAGATCGCGTCATCGAAATCTTTCGCGGTTTTTCCGTCGATCGTAATAAAGTTTTTGTCGCGAAGGTCCTTACGGCCCTCGAGATCTTCATCGGTGACTTCATCTGGGATTGCGGCTGCTTCTTGTAGAGTCTCTTTCGTAAATTCGAAAGGAATTCCGCTCGAAGCAAGCACGCGAATGTTATCGTTTTTCGCGTCTGAAATATCGCCGAGGACGGCTTCGATATCGCCCTGGAACCCGCGAACAGAATCTGAATAGTGAGTGATCTTGACCAATACCCAGTCTTCATCATTCACTTTAATTCCCGGAGGAATGGCGACCTTCAAGTCGTCTCCCCACGCAAAACTTTCGTCGTAAATCATTCCGTGCGTATTGCTTTTCTTCACCAGCTTGCCGGTGACTCTTTTCGTCTCGCGGCTGACCATTTTAACAAAATCGCCGCGAAATCGATCGCCGTCTTTCCGAACCAAAATTTCAATTTTATCATTCGACATTACGCCGACCATCGAAGGTTTCGGCACATAGACATCTGGCATTCCAGGTTTGTCAGGTATTAAAAATCCAAATCCATCGGGATGGCGCTTTACAAAACCAGTGACGGTTTGGTTGACTCCACCCGTGCGTTCTTGTCCGCGATTGCTTCGTTGGAACCCGCGATCTTGGCGTTTGGGTGGGCGATTGCCATCGCGATTCTTGCCACGCAGGTTTCGCGATTCACGTTCAGCACGCGCCTCGCGCTCTTCTCTAGCTTTGCGACTATCGCGATCATCGCGATCATCGCGCTGCTTGCGATTGTTTCGCGAGTAACGCTCTTCCTTTTCGTCGTGCTCTTCGGGAATTTTATAAGCCTCACGCGGAGGTCGGGTTTTATTATTGTCATTGTCAGGACGATAACCGCGCTGGCCGTCTTTTTCGCGGCCGTCTTCTTTTACACCATAAGGTGTATCGCGCTTATCGAGTTCGCTTCGACGGGCTTCGAATTTTTCATTAAATCCAGTCGTGTATTTGCCGCCGGGTTTAAAACTACGGTCGGCACCACTTCGGCTAAAACTAGTCGCGGGCTTTTTCTTAAACGCAGATCGAATGTCGCTGTCGCTTTTTGGTGTGCGGCCGATACGAATGCCGCTGTCTTCTTTCGGACCGCCGGATTTATTGCTAAACCGATTGCCGGTACGATCATTGTTGTCGTCCTCGACGCGGTCTCGATCGCGATCAGAGCTCCGGCGCCCACCTTTTCGGCGATCATTTTTAAAACTCTTCGTTTCAGATTTTTCGTCTTCAGATTTGTTTGATTGGGAGAAGGGACTTTGACTGCCCTTATTGGGTTTCTTTTTTAACGGGTTCGCTTGGCCAGAAACGCCAAAGCGAAATTTTGAACGGGATTTCATTGCTTCCTTTGATAGTGGAGAAATTGTAGATACAGGTCTTCGAGGACGGCCACTTCCATCGTCTCCCTACACTTACCACAGTTGAGAGTCTTTTGGCTTAAAAAACGGGCCGGCTTGTCGTCGAGCGCTTCGACGTAGTCTTTGCCGCGCTCTAGCAGTACTTCTTCTTCGTGTTCGCAGTTGTCGCAAATGAACGGAAAGTAAAAGGATTCCACTTTTGCGTCCGGCGGCCAAAACCCTTGGATGGAGTTAATCATCTCGACGACTTTGCGACGGCAATGCGTAAAGACAAATTGCGTACGCGAATCAAGGCGGCGCATCCACAATATCCAATTTTGCATGGCGGCCGAACTCACATTCACGAGTTTGTCGCAGTCAAAAATAACCTGTTGGGAGAGGCGCACTTTGATTTCGGGGAAGTGATCAGACTCGTCCAGGCGTGGCCCGAACCGAATAATTACGTCTTCTTTAGTAGTATCGGCTTGTAATGACAAAAACTTGATCCCCCGCCCGTCGCCACTAGTGATTTCATTCGGAATGACTACAAAAGCCAAGCAAAATAACTCATAATCCATCTATGGACCGCATAGAGAGCCTTTTTAACACCGCCGCAAATCTGACCTGGGGCCTTTTTGCTAAAAATCCGTCAGACGAAGCAAAGCGAAACGCCAAAATCGTTGCGCATCGAGGGGTCTTCGAAAACGGCTTGGCCGTCGAGAACTCTCGAGACGCCTTTCGTTTAGCTATTGAAAATAAGATATGGGGAATCGAGTTCGACGTGCGATGGACAAAAGATGACGTACCGGTCATCCATCACGATGTCGATTGCCGGCGTATTTATAACTGCAACCGGGTTATTTCTGATTCTACCTTTGCCGAATTGAAAAAAGACGTGCCCGATATTTTAACGCTCGAAGAGGTCATAATCCAATACGCACAAAAGATTGTGCTCATGATCGAACTCAAAGAGAGCCTGCGCGGGCAATCTGTACGTAGCGATCGTCTCGAGAAGTTTTTGTCGCGCTTGATCCCAAGAAAACATTTCTACCTTTTAGCGATTGATCCGCAAATCCTAGAAAGCGTTGCTTTCGTTTCGAAGAAAGCGATGATGTCCGTAGCCTTGCGCAATGTGAATGCGGCAGTGAAACAAACCCTTAACTTTGGTTACGGTAATATTTCTGGGCCCTTCATGCTCCTAACCCAAAAGCATTTAAACCTCTGCCGCAAAAACGGTATCGCGGTCGGTACCGGTTTTATTGAATCTCGCGGCGCTTTTTACACTGAGCTGAATCGTGGAGTTGATTTGATCTTCACGAACCATCCTCTCCGATTAAAATCCTATCTATAAAACCCTTGACCGGCCTGGCCGACGGGGCTTACCTGAGGATATCGACGTGTCTTTTGGGGGATCTATGGCGACATCACAAAACTATATGAAAAGTTATTCACAAGTTCCGACATTAAGCCTGAAAGCTTACACCGAAGGCGAGCCGTCCGACCGCCAGCACTTCATAACTGAACTTTTTAATGCTCTTAAATTTTACGGCTTCATCATTCTAAAGGATCACGGAGTACGCGCCGAACTTCTCGACCAGGCTTATTCACAACTTGAAACATTGTTCGATTTGCCGGTCGACGAAAAAATGAAATACATTTCGAAAGTCGGTGGTAATCAGCGCGGTTACACTCCTTTCGGAAAAGAGCACGCGAAGAATTCACAAGTTCACGACTTAAAAGAATTTTGGCACGTGGGCCGCGAGTTACCTGACGGTCATAAATATAAATCCGAGTATCCAGAAAATATTTGGCCTCGCCAAGTTCCTCCATTTGCCGAAACGATGAGTGAGCTATTTGTTGGTCTCGATAAAGTGGGAGACGCGATGCTTGAAGCGCTCACACCTTCACTCGAGGTTCCAAAAGATTATTTCAAGAAGATGACTCTCGACGGAAATTCGATCTTACGACTTCTCCACTATCCGCCAATTCCTGAAGGCGCGGATCCACGTTGCATCCGTGCGGCGGCTCACGAAGATATAAATTTGATCACGATTCTTGTGGCAGCTACTACGTCTGGCCTTGAGCTTCTCGATCGCGACGGAAAATGGTTGCCGGTCGAAACCGATAAAAATAACTTGATCGTCGACGCCGGCGATATGCTCGCTCGAATTACCAATGAAGTGATCCCTTCGACCACTCACCGAGTGGTGAACCCTGAGGGTACAAACAATCATCGCTATTCGATGCCTTTCTTTATCCACCCGAATCCTGAAGCGATCTTAAGCTGTCTCGATAGCTGCCGCGGTACAGGTGCGAAGTGGCCCGACATCCGCGCTCAAGAGTTCCTTATGCAGCGCCTAGTAGAGATCGGGCTCATGCGTCCGGATAAACCGGAGATGCAGAAGTCCTAGGTCCGAATTACCTGAAAAATTTTCAAAGGCCTTGAATTTTTTGTATCCTGCATCCTCCAAGTATAGGCTGGGCCTAACTTTTAAGGGGGCCTCATGAAGCTGAATCCATTACTCCTATGCCTGACGATACTCCTCGCCACTTCTGCGGCGTCAGCTCGAACTATACTAGTCAAGATGATCGACGATCCGGTTATCAAGCGGATGCGGATCGAAAAAGTCGCCAGTGAAACTTTGTCTGCAAAAAGACAAGGTTCATTTAACAGCGTGAGCTTAGCATGCCGAAATGCTCCCCTCGCGAGTTCGATGATGTCGTCCAATATTCCGACGACCGGCGATCTTCGACTCGATCTGATTTTAAACTTGGGCGCAAAACTTTTTGAAATTATCAAAGCTAACGGCCCCCTCGTAACCGCGACTACGAAAACCGCGAATGCTCTTCCGTACGGGATCAGCTGCTGGAATCAGCTCGAGAATTGGAGCATGCCGCGCTCTGAAACTTACCGTATCACTTACGAAAATCTCTATGGAATGACGATGGTCGATCTCGAATACCGGCTTGTCTACAGCTACGGCGGCCGAATCGGTAACGTTGGTCGCTACCTTTCGAATGCGACCATTCAATATAAGAAGCTCGATGCGAAATGGGGAACGGTTGTAGATGCGAATGTCGAAATTCCTCAGGTCGTGAACGTCGGCTCGAGAGAAAATCCGATTGCCGGAATGCAAATCACTTTGAATTGGACTGTTACAACTCGTCCGATTTCACTTCGTAAAATTGTAAATTCGGCGACGTACTTTATCGCGGGCGATGGTCGCCGCACGACTCTCCTCGACTAACACTTCAAACGTTGATACGACTTGGCTCATGAAGCCAAGTTCGTTTCAAACTGCTCTCGATCACTTACGTGCCGGCGATGCCGTCGCAATTCCGACCGAGACTGTGTATGGCTTAGCTGCCGATATCTCCCAGCCCTCGGCAATTGAAAAAATCTTTGCTCTTAAAAAACGTCCATTCTTTGATCCCTTGATTGTTCATGTCTCTTCGCGAGATCAGCTTTCGAGTTTGGTCGAGGAGATTCCGCCAATTGCTTCGCAACTCATGGAAAAGTTTTGGCCTGGCCCCATCACATTCGTTTTACCCAAAAAGAAAACGGTGAACGACAAGATCACTTCAGGACTTAATACTGTTGGGGTACGTATGCCCAATCATCCCGTCACTCTCGAATTAATTCGTCAGCTGGGTTCGCCGGTGGCCGCCCCGAGCGCGAATCTGTTTGGTCAGACGAGTCCGACTCAGGCTTCCCACGTGCGCGACGAATTCGGAGACGATGTGTTTGTTTTAGACGGCGGTCCTTGCTTGATCGGTGTTGAGTCAACCGTTGTCGGGTTTCGAGCCCCGGTTGCCGGGCTTTGCAAAGATACGACTTTACCCGGTGAGATTGTCATCTATCGCCCCGGTGGAGTGACCAAAGAAGAGATCGAACATTTTGTGAAAGATCTCAACGATTCGCCGCGAGTTGTTGTCGAGCAAAGCCCCGTAGCACCGGGCCACTTGAAGCATCACTACATGCCAAAAATACCGCTAGTGATGATTCAAAATCCGGTGAGCGAGAATTCTCTCGAACTTTCGGCGGTGCAAAGAGCTCAGATTGATAACAAATTAAAATTTGGCGATGGCGACTGGAATCCGATTGAGATGACGCTACCTAGCGACGCTAACTTGGCCGCTCGTGAGCTGTATTCTGAACTTCGACGATGTGGAGAGAGCGGAGCTTCGCTGATTTTACTCCACCGATCGGCCGATAAAGATTCGGGCCTTTGGTCCGCAATCTGGAACCGCCTCGAAAAAGCCGCGACCCTAATTCTTTAGCTGGCTGCGGGTCAGACGGATGTCTTCCTTACGCGCCGACTCGAGTCGCTTTAAAAAATCAGCGATGTCGGTCCCACGAGCCTGCTCAGGTTTTGCTAAAAACTTTTCTTCCAAATGATAGCAGCGATAGTTTTCAATATTGCTTAAGCGATACTCGTTTGCGTCCCGATCCACTCCCCGGTCAATCAACTCAATACGGTGTACGCCAAATTTCTCAAGGCAACGGGCCGTATCCGCACTTTGTGCTTCCACAGGCGTGAGACTCCAAGACTGAAAATTGCCGGCAATTTTGCAAATCACTTCAAAACATTTCTCATTCGACTTTACACATGCACGATATTCCATCGACCTTCGAAGTGCTTTAATTTCTGAGAGATCCGTCTGCAGACTATATAATCGAGGTGAGCGCTCGCGAGCATCGGCCTTCACGACTACTAAAAAGCACAAGAAGGCGAACGCAAGCAGCGCCATCAAGTGAGTGAGGAGAGCTCTTTGCGACAACTGAATTGTAGAAATTTTGTGTTTGTACATTGGGTAGACACTAGAGCAGGACCGGTGCCGCGCGCAGGACCGGCTGGTTTGCATTTGGAGAAGGCCCGGGGCGTGATCTCTACAATGGAGGTGACCCATTCGGGCACCCACCCATTAGATTAACTTAATTTGAAATGGCGGCTGATGCCCAGTCTAGTGAGCATTCAATCACTTATCAGGAGCACACATGACCTTGGGAACCATTTTACTAATCGTCCTAATTCTAATGTTAGTCGGAGCTATGCCCACTTGGGGCCACAGTCGTAACTGGGGTTACGGACCAAGCGGCGGCCTCGGCTTAGTCGTAGTTATTCTTTTGATTCTCGTGCTGACGGGTCGACTGTAAATGTTAAAGCGCCTCTAATCGAGGCGCTTTAATGAATCCTGCAAGACCACAAGCTTTTCTGCCAACTCTTTTAAGTTGGCGCGATCCTGCTCCACCACTTCTGGTGGTGCGTTCTTCACAAAATTCGCATTCGACAATTTGCTGTTAATGCCCGCAGTCGTTTTTTGATTCGCTTCGACGGCTTTCTCGAGGCGTTTCTTCTCTTCGCCCAGATCAACGAACCCTTCTAGATAAACAACGACATCAACGCCGTATCCATGCATTCGTACCGGCGTCAGCGCACATTTCGACAAGTCGCCTTCGACTTGTATGTCGCAACTTTCAAGACGCGCAAGATTGATGATGTACGAGCGATTGGACTGAAGGATCTTTTGCCCCTCAGCATCGAGCGGAATCAATCGAACCTTTAATTTTTCGCCAGGCTTGATTCGATTCTCTCCACGAATCTGCCGAATTGACCCGATCACTTCGATCACGAGATCGAGTTCGTTCGCCATCTTTTCATTTCCAAGGGCCAGCCACGCTTTGTCGTTTCGCGGGGTCGGATACACATCAACAATGCACGCTTCATTTTTAATCGGAAGCTTTTGGTAAATTTCTTCCGTTATGAAAGGAGCGATTGGATGGAGTAAACGCATAATGCGATTCAAGGTTTGCGCGAGGACGAGCTGGGTCGCTTTTTTCTCAGGCAGCTTGTCTCCGTACACAATCGGCTTGATGAGCTCCAGATACCAATCGCAGAACTGATGCCACGAAAATTCGTAGATTGCGTTGGCCGCGTCGGCGAATCTTAGATTAGTCATGTGATCGTGTACGAGAGCCTCGCAGCGACCAAGTTTATAGATGATCCACTTATCGGCATCGCTTAGGTCCATGACATTAGGGAGTGCCTTGTCCCCTGCCTCGGGCGCCTCAAAACCTTCGAGAACATTCAGCGAAAATCGAGTCGCATTCCAAATTTTATTCATGAAGTTACGATAGCCCTCGAGTCTCGGCATCGAGAATTTCATGTCACGGCCTGAAGCCACTAGTGATGCAAGTGTAAATCGGAGTGAATCCGCGCCCATCTGATCAATCATCTCGACTGGATCAAGTGCATTGCCGAGAGACTTCGACATTTTCTGGCCGCTCTCATTTCTCACCAAGCCGGTGATGATGACTTTTCTGAATGGGACATCTCCCATAAATTCAAGCCCCATCATGATCATTCGGGCGACCCAGAAGAAAATAATATCGTGACCAGTAACGAGAACGTCAGTTGGATAAAACGTTTTCAGCGCTTCAGTTTTGTCAGGCCAGCCAAGGGTGCTGAACGGCCAAAGTGCCGAACTAAACCACGTATCGAGAACGTCTTCGTCTTGGCGTACATTTTTGCTCTTACACTTTTTGCATTCGGTGACGTCACCCTCACTCACCGTCACCTGTTTGCAATCGTCACAATACCAAGCGGGAATTCGGTGGCCCCACCACAATTGACGAGACACACACCAATCTTTGATGTTTCTCATCCAGTGCAGGTAAGTTTTCGTCCAAGACTCCGGTTCAAAAATAATCGTGCCGTTCTCAACAACGCTAATTGCAGGGCGCGCGAGGGACTCCATGCGCATGAACCATTGTTCAGAGAGCAGAGGCTCGGCGACAACACCTGAACGTGAACAGTGACCCACTTGATGAGTATGCGGCTCTTCTTTTGTAAGGAGCTCCAGGCTTCTCAAGTCATCGAGAACTTTTTTGCGGGCTTCTTGTGTTTTGAGACCTTTGTAAGCTCCACCGTTTTCGTTCAGCGTCCCGTCTTTGTTTAAAATATTGATCGGCTTGAGTTGATGACGTTGACCGACCTCATAATCGTTAAAATCGTGACCAGGCGTAATTTTAACTACGCCTGATCCGAACTCTTTGTCGACGTACGTATCGGCAACAATTGGAATCTCGCGATCGGTAAGTGGGAGTTTTACTTTTTTGCCGATCAATTTTTTGTAGCGCTCATCCTCAGGGTGCACGGCGACCGCGACATCGCCCAGCAGAGTTTCTGGTCGTGTCGTTGCGACAATCAACGTTTCGTTTGTACCAGCGACTTTGTACGCAATGTGAAAGAGCGTGCCTTTAATTTCTTTGTATTCAACTTCGAGGTCCGAAAGCGCAGATTCAAGCTTCGGACTCCAATTGATAAGTCGTGTACCTCGGTAAATGAGGCCCTTGTCGAACATTTGGACGAAAACTTTTCTAACAGCTTTCGATAGGCCCTCATCGAGGGTAAATGCGAAGCGATCCCAGTCGCACGAATCTCCCAGATATTTCATTTGCTCGACAATGCGCGAGCCATATTTTTCTTTCCACTCCCACGTTTTTTCG
>JAYTDP010000336.1:0-5428 GCA_043735865.1 Bdellovibrionales bacterium | reverse complement strand
TAAATCGCATGCCGATCCCGGCACTCGGAGACACAGCACTTCGAGGCTTAATGAGTTCGGGAGACAATGTCGCCACAATATGATCAAGCACGAATCTTTTGTTAAGCGAACCATACTGGTCTTCACAACCAATCACGACGCGGTAATCAGAGAATCGCAGAAATAATCGCGCCGACTTGCTCGCGGGAACCTTCACACTTGTGGATCGTGGCAAATGGTTGTGAATAAATTCACCTTTTGAATTCACCGGAGCGTGAAAAAGCGCATTGCTGATCAATTCATCGGCGGCTTGTATGCATAAATCGTATATGCCGGCGAGGCTTGCGTTCTTTTTAATAAAGGCTTCAATTGCATTCAATATGACGAGCTTTTCATCCGACGAATGAAATGGAAGAATAATCTCGCGATCATTGTGGGCCTCGGTCTGCGCCGCTGGCGAAGGAGTGCCCGTTAAAATAAACGGAATCGGGTTTTTCAAAAATGATTTTGGGCGGGCGATCATAAGCGCAGAGGTGAGGAGTTCTTGTGCAAAATCGGGACGGCCCTTTTGTATGACGTGTTCAAACCCTCGCGAGACGAGTTCTACGGCATCCTTCACTTCGCCTGAATTCATAATAATAACGTAATTAAACGGATCACGCAGGGACTTTAAGTTCTGCATGTCTTCAGGGAAATTCAAAAATCGGACGTCGGCGATAAGGGTTGAAAGGGTTTTCCGGCTTTGAGGAGGCCAAAGGTAGTGAAATTCCCCAATGACCGTTTTCATTTTTTCAAGAAATTAAAGTACACGGGCAAGACGTCCATTTCCATGTCCGTTCCGTTTTCGTCTTGGACGTGGGGCGCCTGAACTGTTCCATTCGCCATGTACTCATTTCCCAAACAAAACAAAACGTCTTTGCGTTTCGCTTTTCCATCAGTCGACAAATACGGAACTAACATTGACGTTACAATCATATTCCTCGGCTTAGCTCCGAGAATCGTATTAAAAGTTTTGATCATGATGACGGGGCAATTCTCCGATTCGATAATCATCGGTGGCTTAATGCTTTCCACCCACTGGCACCAATTCTTGACGCCGATCGAATTGATACCCTCAACTCCGCCGAGATCAATGACGACACGCTTGGCAAAATCAATCGGGCTAAAACTCGCGTGTTCGTCGACATAACCGGCAAGGGTGATGCGCAACACATCGCCATCGAGTTTTTTCTGAATTGAGAACGGCTTCATCTGTACCACTTCATTATTATGACCTAGTCCAAAGTGTAGCGGCAATCACTATTAATTTAAATGATTTATTGCTGGCCCTCTGGCTAAATAATGAGATGGATTCTGCCCCCGGCAAGAGACGCATTCAGAGCTACGACGTTGTAGAAATTCTTTATGAAGACGCAAGTGAGCTCCTTTACAAAGGTGAATCGCTTGGGGGTCGCAGCGTCGCTTTGAAAGCATATAAGATTTCTCCGGGAGGCATATCCGCCGAAGAGGCGCTTAGTTCTGAAGGCCTTTTTCTGAAAGAGGCCGGCGTCGCAGGTTTGCCTTTATTTATCGAGATAATTCATGAGGGTGGCGTCCCATTCCTCGTGTTTGAATTGCCTGTCGGTGAGGCTCTGGACGCCGTTATAAAGGGGAATCCGCCACTTGCAGAGCGTTTCGAAATTGCGATTGCCTTGGCCGAATTTATTGAGCGCCTTCACGAAAAACGTTGGTTGCTTCTCGATATAAATTTTCGAAAGATCATTTGGGATCGCGCGGCAGAAAAGGTTAGCATTGTCGATAGTTCGGCGATTATGCGAAAGGCAAAAGACGGGATTGTGGCCAAACAAGTTCCCCGAGGGGTTGCCTATTGTTCGCCCGAACAGACGGGACGCTTCAATCGTCCCATTGACGAGAGGTCTGATGTTTACGTTTTAGGGATGGCGACGTATCACGTTTTGACGGGTCATCCACCGGTTGATCCCGCCGACGTAATGAAATCAATCCATTTTCAGATGGCGTTTTCTCTGCCGCGATTGAACCTTACAAATGTCGCTTTGTCTGGCGCGCTCGATTTACTTCTGGCGAAGATGACAGCTAAGGCAAAGGATCAACGCTACCAATCCGTTGAAGGCGCTCGTTCGGATATTCAGCTTATCTATCAAAAGAAAGATCACAACGAGGAACTCGCTAAAATTGTCCTGGGTGCAGGGGATTATGCGAACGAACTTATTATCTCGCAAGAGTTGTACGGTCGTAGTTTCGAAATCGATGCGCTGAAAGCGCGTCTGGCGTTTGTGGATCGAGGAAAATTTGAACTCGTTTTTCTACATGGGCAGCCGGGAATCGGTAAATCTTCGGTCATAAAAGAATTCTTAAGTCAGATCGATGTCGATCGATATGTTATCGCGAGTGGCAAGTACCGCCTTCTTGAGCAGAATGAATTTCTGAAAGGAGTTATTTCTGCTTGCGAACAAATCATTCGCCGAAAATCGTTAGGCGACGAGGTCGAATTTGCCAGGTGGTCCCAAAATATTGTTGATGAGATTGGTGACAACTGGGATTTGCTCGCAAATATTTTGCCTAGTTTAAGTACGGTTGCGAAAAGTAAAACGACCGATTCGAATCTTTCGGCAGCTGAGCGTCGTGCGCGAGTCTTGCAAGCCCTTTATGCTTTTTTAAAAGGTTCGGCAACCGCAAAAAATCCAGTCATCCTCTTTTTCGATGACATCCAATGGTTCGATCAAGGAAGCCGCGACGTCGTTGCGAAGCTATCGACTGAGGGTACAGCAGCTCATATTTTTTTAATTTGCTCATATCGCACCGACGATGTGATTTCAGGTAACGAGGTCGACTACCTTCTGAAGGGTTTGAAAAAGGCGAACACGCCTTTTACAGAACTCACTCTTTTGGCAATTGATAATCTTCAAGTTTCTGCGCTCGTTTGCGACACCCTCAATCCAGTTGCAGGGAATGTTGACGAACTCGTACACATCATTCAGTCAAAAACAGGCGGCAATCCGTTTTTCGTAAAACAGCTTCTCTACCACATATTTGAAGAAGGTATATTACGCCGCAATTCCGCACATTGCTGGACCTGGGAAGCCGAAGCTATTTTAAGTTTGAAGGCGGCTTCAAACGTAATCGAACTTTTAGAAGGCAGAATCAGCCAGCTTCAACCCGATTTTCACCGTTTACTCTTGAGGGTTTCGTGTTTTGATGGCCGATTTTCCCGAACGCAACTGGCGACTTGGTTCGACTACTCGGAAACTTTCTTAGGTACTGCCCTCGGCATTCTAGAGTCTGAAAACTACATATATTCCGATAAGGAAAATAATTATTTTATTTTTCATGATAGGATTCGAGAAGCTGCGTACGGAATGTTGTCGCGCGAGGAAAAACGCGAAGTTCATGAGACGATTGGCCACAAGATATTCGAGCAATACGAAAAGCAGCAATCGCGCGATCTATTGATTAAATCTATTAGTCACCTCAACAAAGCTTTCGACACGTCTTGGCCTTTTGAGGCTCGGTTGCGTTTAGCCGAGCAAAATCGCGAAGCGGCCCAAGTTTCGAAAGCGGCGAGCGCGTTCGCTATTGCAAAAAACTACGCTGAAGCGGGGATGAATGCACTCTCACCCCAAGAGCTGGTAGGGCGTGTCGATTTGCAATTCGACCTGAAAACGATCATGGCAGAATGTGTTTATCTTGGCGGGAATTTGCAAATAGCCGCTCAACTTTTTGCAGAACTAGAAATCTTGAAAGTAGATATTGATAAGAAAAACGCCATGTACCACATTTACTATGAGTACCTGTTGATCGCCGGAAACTATCAGGAGTCCCTTAAGCTTGGTCGAAAAGCTCTAGCCCAAATAGGCATCACTTATCCGAAGAAAATTACGAAGCTATGGATATTATTTAATTTTGTTTTGGCCGAATGGCAGCTCAAAAAAATTGGTGTTGCAAATCTTCCCAGCCATCGGCCCTTAACCAATAATCGAATTAAGTTTGCCATAAGGTCCTTCCTGATGATCGGCACGGCCGGATATTTTGTTCCAAGCGAGCGTGCCATGTTTCCGTACATGGTCACAAAAGTGTTCTATTATGTTTTAAAATTTGGAGGAAACGCTACGGGGGCCTCGGATGGCGTTCTCTATTCAGTCATTCGCGCGCATCTATTTAACAAATTTCAATCCTCTTACGAACTTGCGAAAGCATGCGATACGCTCATGTTAAACTATGGCGGAACCCCGTTTTTTGACGAGGGCAGTTTCATGATGGGCGGAATGATGCTCCCTTGGGTTCGGCCCGCGTCCGAGGCGAAGGCAATGCTTGAGAAGACGTATCTCCAAGGACGGCGCCTAGGCGGATTGGTGACCTCTAATTACTGTGCGCTTTACCATGGACAACTTATATATCAGGTTGGCGAGGACTTAGAATTTGTAACGAGCGAGACGCAAAAGTGGGCGCAAGAGATTTTTAAGTCCGGTCATTTAAATATGTACGATTGCCTCTTGCCTGTACTGTTTGCGACCTCTCGCTTGCGAGGCGTAGATGCCGATCTGGTGTTATCTGAAGTCGGTGATGGCGCAACGCTTAGCGAGAGTGTCGATAGGATCAATAAGTCCGATTTTATCAATTGCCGAGCGTGGTTTGCAGTCGACTCAATTATCGTAGATTCAATATTTCGGGACCGCGCAGCCATTGAAGCTAATTTAGCAATGGCCGAGTTATCACTCGAAGCGACACCTTTTGCTTTTAACATTTTGATCGTTCATTTTTTCACTTCGTTATATCGTTTCGACGAACTTCGAGCAGGCCGTGGCGACAAGAAGTTGTTCCAAAAGAAATTGAAAGTGAGCGAGAAGAAACTTCGCACGTGGCAGGTTAGTAATCCGGTCACATTTAATACTTTCTGGTTTTTATTTTTAGCAGAAAAACATGTTGAGCAAGGTGACTTAGCAAACGCCGAAGCTGCATACTTTGAATCGATCGAAAGCGCGGTTGCCGCCGATAATATAATGCTTGAAGCGCTGTCGAATGAACGTTTCGGCCGCTTCCTGCTTTCGCAAAACAAAAAAAGTACAGGTTATAAATTCTTAGCCGCTTCCGTCGATTGCTACGCGAAATGGAAAGCCGCAGCCAAAGTGAAACAATTGAAAGACGAATTCCCTGCTTTGAACATTGAAAAGAAAGTCGAACAAGAGACACGGCTGGCTTCTACATCAGAAGACTTAGATGTTTTTGCTGTTGTGAAGTCTTGCCAAATCATCGGTAACGAGATGGACCTTTCGAAGCTACTTCAACAGATAGTCTTTTTATTAATTGAAAATGCTGGCGCAGAAAAAGGTCACGTTTTTATAAAAACGCATGATGGGCTCATGTTGAAAGCTACTTCTTTAGGTGTCACTGAGGAAGACGTTCGAATTGTGAATACGAAGCTTGAAGCTGT
>JAYTDP010000335.1:0-10029 GCA_043735865.1 Bdellovibrionales bacterium | reverse complement strand
CAAATGCCCAGAAGGTAACTGGCACCTTTTAGGAAATGAAATCCATGAGGCTTTTTTGGATGAGCTTGCCTGATGTTGCGAGAGTCGCCTGGAGCGTGTCCTGCGTCTTATTGATGTTGCTAATGACTTCGAACGTGTCGGCGTCTTCAAGACCCGAAATGTCTGTTTTGAGATCGACGTTCGCGGTTTGGAGCGAATTCATCGTGTTGTCGATGGCCATGACCCGAGAACCTAATTGGGTCCGAGACATTACGACCTGCTGTAAGGCATCGTCGAGGCGATCGAGAGATTCTTGGACGCCCTCTTTATCATTCGCCATGAGAGCGGTTTTAAACTTCTTCAATGTATCGAGTACGCTGATTCCCGAGTTATCTTCATTGCTGACAGATCCCGCTTCAACCTCATGTCCGCCCATGAGTTCAGATTTCGCATCTTTTCCCAATTGGAGTGGACGAAGAGACGCCGGCCCGCGCTCACTTTCTATTTTTTCGACATTATCTTCGATCGGTGGAGCGTCACTGAGTCGCTTCGATTGATCGGCAATGGCCTTCTTTTGATCGCGAAATTCATTGACCGTTCGCGCCTGCTTTTCCGTACGGAAGCCCGTTCCGTCGCGGGATAGACCCACACCCTGGAAGACAACATTGCCCGGCATGTTCATCGACAAAAATGAATCCTTGTCGATGTGAATTTTCATTTCTCCGCGGTCTCCGTGATAAAGACCGTCGATATCGAATGGAGGCTCATTCGTTTTATATCCTCCGAAAATATAGCGTTCGCCTAATTTACGATTTCCGATTTGCACGGCTTGGTCGAAAAGTTGGCCCACTTCAGTCGCAACAATTCGTCGCGAGGTGGAGCTGGCCGCGGCATCATCAGACTGACTGATCGCAAGTTCTTTTGCTCGCATCATAACTTCTGACAATTCGCCGAGGGCGGATTCTGAGAAATCGAGAAACGATTTGGCATAATTCATGTTTTTAATAAACTGATCGACACCGCGCTGTTCGGTTTTTGAAGAGAGAACACGCGAAGCGGCCACCGGATCATCCGACGGCTTGGTCACCCGCTTTTGCGTCGACGCTTGGTTCTGCAGATTGGTCATCTCGCTGCGATTCTTCGCAATACTCGAGTTGACCTGATCGTAATTCATTTTATCTGCGATCCGCATTTATCTCATCCCTACATCTGTTTCAAGTTAAGTACCGTTTGTAACATCTCATCGCTCGTACGAATCATTCTCGCCGACGCTTCGAACATTTTCTGAAATTCGATCATCTTTGCGGTTTCTTCATCGAGGCTCACGCCCGAAACTGATTCGCGAAGATTTTTTAACTGCTTCACCGTATCTTTTTGCGTTTCAAGTTCCGAGTTGGCTCGAGCGGCCGACACACCCACTCGACCGACGATATTATTATAGAAATCATCGAATGTGCTCACTCCATCTCCCATCACCTTTTGATACTGGAGAGAAGAGATCACGTTCGCAACGCGGTTATCACCCGGTGCATCCGGTGCTCCGCCTGAAGAAATAAGTCCGACATCCGAAAGAATGCGTTCGTTAACGGCCACCGAATCAGCAGCGCCCTTTTCACCAATAATTGGATTAAAGAACGCAACTGCCGGCTTACCATAACGGTCAAAACCTTCCGCGTGCGCTTTATTCACTTCATCGGTAAAGCCTTTGGCTAATTGGTCGACTTCTTTATGGAGTTCGTTACAAAAACCGTCACGCACTTCGAGAATGCCCCCCAATGTGCCACCGGTGATCTGTTTCGTAATATTGTATGCAGTTCCGGTATCTGACATTTTATAGAATATGTCCGAGTTCCCTTCGCGTTTGCCTTCGCGCTCGCCCGTCGGCGACGACGTCATCTCGCGATACGAAGAGCCCGAAACGAGAATCGCATTGTTACCAGCGGTAATTGAGTACTGTCCGTCTTTGCTTTCGCCATAGCGAATATTCATTTTCTCGCTCATTTGCTTCACGATCTGCTCGCGGCGATCGCGCTCGTCGTTAGCGGTAACTCCACCAATTTCGACCGACGCAATTTTCTCATTTAAGCTTGCGACTTCTTTTGAAAGCGCATTAATCTCGCTCAAATTCACGGTGATTTGGTAATCCGCCTCGTCTTGAATTTTATTAAGAGATTGCGTGACCTTTTTAAAATCGGCCGACAGATTTTGGGCCGATTCTTTTACCAAGTTTCGAATAGCCGACGACTCCGGATTATTCGAAAGCTCTCGATAGCTATTGAAAAAATCGGACATGGTCTTACTCAAGCCTTTGTTGAGCTGCTCGTTGAAGACCTGTTCGACTCGCGACAGCGTCGCCGATTTTCCGTCCTTGTGACCGAGAGAATTCGATTCTTTCTCGATTTGCTTTTCCATAAATTGATTGTTGATTCTAGACACACCCGTTGTGCGGGCGCCTGTTCCAACACGGGTGTCACCGGTGCCGGTGGGCTCCATGGCTTTCAGGTCGACGCGTTGGCGTGAGTAGCCCTCAGTCGACTTGTTCGCAATGTTATGGCTCACAGTTTGTAAAGCGGTCTGAGAATTACTCATTGACCGTCTACCCATGTCCATCATGGCCGAGATCTTAGACATCCGTGTCTCTCTTACAAAAAAGCTAACGAATCATTCGTAAGCTTGTTCTCTTTCTTAAGCTTCCTTACGTACGAACGTACCCGCTCCCGCAGGACTTGTATGTACGGTGCCCGTCTTCTTATAGGTCTTTCCGGCCCCTAAGTTGTCGCGCAAATTATCCATCGCACCCGTTAAATTATTAAGTGCCGATCCAACTAAAACTTCATTGTATTGATTATGTTCACGCACGCGCTTCATCAGGAGTTCTAAAACGGCGTGCATTTTTCTTAATCGCTCTCCAACTGGGCCGTCAAAGTGGCGGGCGAAATCGAGAAGTCGCGTCGATTCGATATCGAGCCCTTCTGACTGCGCCACTTCGATTGCGGCAAGGCGACGGAAATCTTCGACTTCTTTCGCCTTCATGAGTGCAACTTCTTTGGTGCGATTGTTCACCGCAAGTTCATCAAGATTCGCCGAAATGAGAATATCTTTTTCTTTGCGTACGATATTCAAAAGGAGACGATAAACCTTTACGAGATCTTCGAGTGACGATTCTAAAACTTTTAAGTGTTCCGCGGTCTCTAGCTTCATGGTTTCATCCTAAAACCTAAATTGTTCTATTCGCTAGCCAATAAATGTTCGTCGACCAGCTTGTCGGCGATTTTGTCTGCATCAACTTTGTATTTTCCTTCGTCGATCATTTTTTGAAGACGAGCGACTTTTGCTTCGTCGATGTCGTCATTTTTCGCAATCGATTTGGCTTTGGCCATCATCTGGGCGCGATCTGAAACTTCAACTTTTGAAGCGCCCGGAAAAAAATCTGGAACAGCCGATGCACCGGTTTTTGCGGACTTATCATTTCCACCAACATCTTTTGCACGCGAAGTTTGAGTCGATTGTAGGCTCGCGTTTTGGCCGATGTTTTTGTTATCTACTTTCATTCGAATCCTCCGGGAATTACTCTCTTCATCGTATCATATTGAGACAGTTCAAAACAATGGCCCGTACCTTTTGACGGCTGGGTGCCCACCTTAGGCCTGAGCAATTTGCCAGGTCAATTCAGACGTATCCGGACTGAGCTTTCCGATCTTTTGACCTGCTTCAACCACATCACCTTTGTTTAGTGCAACCGCCGTACCGACATAGTTGATTGTCGAAACTAGACCTTGGTCATGAGCGACTTTTAAAACCTGCCGGTCATCGTGTTGAAACATTTGAACCACTTCACCGCCCCACGGAGCTGTGACGTCACGCAAATCCTGCCCCTCTGGGCCGGTTGGGATTTGGTAGCGATAACTGAGATCAGGTTTTACTTCGCCTTTCGAATTTAAAATTGGGATTCCCATCGGCTTCGTCTCGTCGACTTTGATTTGTATTCCGCCTTTATTGATGGGAAGCGGGCCGATCGGCTTCATTCCT
The DNA here is from genome assembly GCA_043735865.1 of Bdellovibrionales bacterium. Taxonomy (GTDB): domain Bacteria; phylum Bdellovibrionota; class Bdellovibrionia; order Bdellovibrionales; family UBA1609; genus CAYHVK01. Next base: position 6,021 of record JAYTDP010000335.1, on the reverse strand, counting down.
ATCGCGGATTTGTCTGGATAAAAGCGCTCTTTCACTTGTTCATAAATAATATCTGAAAGCCCGATGCCGCCTTTTTCGCTCCACTTATCAACGTATTGTTGATCGAGCTGTTCGGCATAAATTTTTTGGCCCATGGAGGGTTCGTCAGTCGGCGTTACGGTAGTCCGCATCGCTTTGACCATTTCTGTTAAAAAATGCTTCTCATACATTTTCGAAGCATCTTGTATCTGTGCATCGACGTCTTTCGACGACGGAGCTTTTGGATGAATGGCTTTATAGTTGTCGATTTTCAAAGATCGACTCCTTTTGCGGGGATTTCAGCATCCAGCTAAATCGCCACGGTTTATTGTACAAAAATAGGGAAAGTGAGCCAGGAACCCGTAATGCATCCTGCATAATATTCCAGCAATCATCGGTACTAAAAACTCATCCTGAGTCTTTATTCGCACTGAATTTCGCCCTTATGTCTCCTGCTCGAAACACCTGGAAATCTCTTGACCCTCCATGGCCAACGCTCTCTAACTCACTTTTCCCCCGCGTCCTAAACACATCCATATGTCTAGAACGTTTTTCAAAACTACAAAATCTCGATGTCGGCCTGAAGAGCGCCGGCAGCTTTAATACTTTGCAAAATCGTAATCAAATCTTTTGGTGTCACGCCGAGTTTGTTCATCGCTTTCACGATATCGCCGACGTTTGCACCCTCTTGAAACATGACGAGTTTATCGCCATCGCCTTTTTTGCCGCCCTCGCCCACTTTTAGAGATAAATCTCCGTGAGAGATGGCGACGCTTGAAATTTTCACGCCTTCACCGATAACGACGGTGCCGGTTTTTTCGTTCACGACAACTTTGGCGCGCGTGTCGGGATTCACTTGAAGTGATTCGATAATGGCAAGAAGTTCGACGCCTTTGCCTTCGTATGGTGCCGGGGTAATTAAATCAATTGTACCCGCATCGAGAGCCGACGCGTATTTCCCGCCGAGTTCCATATTGATTTTTTTCGCAGCTCTAGCCGCTGTTGTGAAATCGGGATTGTGGAGCGTCATGCGGAACATACTTCGCGAAGCAAAGTCTGCATCCATATCGCGCTCGATCATTCCACCGTTTGGCATTCGGGCGACCGTTTCATGCACGCCCGTTCCGCTGTAGCCAACGAGAACCACGCCTTGAGCGACTGCATAAGTTTGCTGATCGGCGGCTCTTAGTGGAGTTTGAATCAGCGTTCCGCCTTTTAAACTTTTCGCATCACCGATAGAGCTGATTGTGACATCCATTTTGTTTCCGGCACGCGCGAATGCCGGGAGTTCGGCGGTCACGATGACTGCCGCTACGTTTGAGCTCGCAATATCTTTTTCGGTCAGCTTCATTCCGAGCCGATCGAGCATGCGGACCATTGATGCCGAAGTAAATTCAGATTTACTGTCGCCCGTTCCCGCTAATCCCACGACAATTCCGTAGCCGACGAGTTGGTTCGTACGAACTCCGCGAATATTCGCGATATCTTTTAAACGGGCGGCTTGAGACTGCGTCGCAATTGCAATCGCGATCGCGATTAACAAAAACTGAAGAAATAAAAGCTGTCTGAATGTTGAACTCATTGTCGCATCTCCGCGGCTGCTGCGCCTCTGGCGCTGACGATATCGAAACTTGGATCAAGAAGTTGTGACGAACTCACACCTTGTTCATTGAAATCTTCAGATCGTACGATTCCGGAGACGATGACTTTATATTCACGTCCACCGATCATGAATGGCTGCGCCCCACGGACTCGGTAATTACCGTCAACCATGCGTTCAACAACTCTCGTCGGAACTGCTTTGACTGTGAATGCACCATCAGCCGCAGCACTTGCTGGATCACGCTGAGAATCGGGCGCTTGCCCTGTCGGGTTTGCTTTTGCCTGTGCATCCGCTGGCGATTTCTCTTTCTCTTCGCCCTCTTTTTTCGCTTTTTCCTCTTGTGCCAAACGCGTTTGTGCACGTTTACGTCGATCTTCAAGTTGCTTCAGCAAGCCTTGAATCACTTCCGATTTCGCATTCAATTGTTCTTTTGGTTCGCCTTCGATCCGAATAGAGACCGGGTCACCAATCATGCGTACGGTATTTTCAGAGAAGAGGTAAGCGCCTTGGCCCTCAGGAACCCAGAGTGATCCCGAACGTGCGCTTAATTGTGCGCCGTCCTCGATATCTTTGCGAGTGATGCGTTTATATTTACGGTCTGAAGACGGGAGAGAGTTCTTATTTTGGCTAAATGTATTTGTGGGCTTAGAAAATTTGGCTTGTTGCTGTTCGGTCGGCTCACTGCTTATCATTGCTTTCCAGCTTTTGGCGATACTTGCGCAACCGCACATTCCAAGAGCCAGAATAAGAAGAATTAGATTTTGATAGAACGACATTTTACTCATCTGATTTTTACCTCGCCGCGGCCGACGACTTCGCCCGATAACAGTTTATTCGACTGTCGATTTTTTAAATTAATCATATCGCCGATGTATCCGTCTGATTCCGTGACGGCTTCAAGAGAAACCTGCCAGCTGCCTTCGCCGACAATCGCGTGGACGACCTCACCACGCTGAATGGCTTTTTCACGGGCGAGATTTTGAAAATAAAGAATTTGTCCGGCCTGTGTCGAGAGACGGAGCTTTTGACCGACGATGCTGTTCTCGTTCGGAAATCCGTCCTGTGCCATCGTGATGTCGCGCCATTCCCATTTGAAATCTTCATTTTCGAGACGTTGTCCCGAAAGGAGTGAACGCGTGAGAACCGGAACAAGCTTGCGAACTTCGACTTTGCCGTTGATCCAAAAAAGGGCTTCGGAGCCATTTTCACGTTTCACGAAAAGCTTCACGGTAAAATGACCTTTCGGAACTTGCGAATCAGCTTCGATCGACCATGCGCGATTTTCTAGCTCTTTGGGAAGCATCGGAAGTCCCAGGCGCAGAACCGAAAGCTCGCAATCGACACACGAACTTTTCCATTTTTCGATAAGATCGTCACGAACGGCGTCTTCACTCAAAATGAAGCCACGATTTTCGATGGTTACCTTGTTTGGAATTATTGCGTAGATTTTGGCGAGTTGTGAATCAGCGCGCATCGCTTCAGCCAAGACCTTCGGTGAAAATACGCGTTGTTCACCCACTTCTGGTGCCGAACCGAGACTTACATTTTCCATTCGCTTATATAGAGCCGGAGACACTTCATTGCGATCTACCAACTGTGCGAGCGTCATTTTCTCGCCGGTTTCAATTTTCAAATAGGATTTTAAATGAATTGGCGCTTTCGATTCTGCATGCACATGAGAGAGAACTCCCATCAGAAGTGCAAAGGTTAGAATGATAGATTCAAAAACCAATTTCATCTCGCCCTATCTTAATGAATTCGTGCTTTGGAGCATTTGATCGCTTGCCTGAATGACCTTCGAATTTGTTTCATACGCGCGTTGCGCTTGAATCATGTTCACCATCTCGTCGACGATGTTCACGTTTGATGTTTCAAGCTGCCCTTGTGCCAGCTGCCCAAAACCCGGTTGTCCCGGAGTTCCCTGCTGCGGAAGTCCGCTCGAACCCGTCGGCATAAAGAGATTTCCGCCGATGGCTTTTAGTCCCGCTGGATTTACAAATGAAACGAGCTGAACTTGTCCGATGCTCGTTGGCTGCGGATTATCGCCGGTAATGATTTGAACTTGTCCGCTCGCTCCGATTTCCACTCCAGACGCGTCGGCCGGAATCGTGATTTCTGGAGTTAATAAATTTCCGTTACGATCTTGAATACGTCCATCCGGGCCCTTTTTAAAAGCTCCATCGCGGGTGTACGCTATTTGCCCGTTCGGAGTCTGCACGGGGAAAAATCCTGATCCAGAAATTTCTAAATCGAATGCGCCATTGGTAATCTTGGTCGACCCTTGGGTGAAGTCTTTATCGACGGCAGCCGTTTTTACACCGAGGCCGACTTGAACTCCCGTAGGAGAAATTGAATTCATGCCGGTCGCAGTGCCCGGATCTTTTTGATTGTCATAAAGAAGATCTTCAAATTCGGCGCGCCCCTTTTTGAAGGCGTTGGTCGAAACGTTGGCCAAGTTATTGGCGATTACGTCCATATTCGTTTGTTGTGCCTTCATACCCGTAGCTGCGGTATATAATGACTTCATCATACGTCGGTTATCCTATTCTCGGAACTTGGTTCACGAGCTTGTCATCCATACCGTCAAACGCTTTCATTGCCGCTTGGTTCGCTTCAAAAGTTCGGCTTGCTTGAATCATGTCAGTCATTTCATTCACAATATTGACGTTCGACATTTCGACGAAGCCCTGATGAACTTTTACGTCAGTTGTTTTGGCCATCGGCGCCGTGTAACCGTCTTTCATTCCATATAGCGAGTTGCCTTGCTTTTGGAGAGCGTCAGGATTCGGCACGTTGACGAGCGAGAGTCGGCCAGTTAGCTGATCGCCATCATAAATTTCGCCTGAATAGCCGATAGTCACGTTTTTGCCCGTCATTCGAATGGCTCGTCCTGCGGGATCGCCGGTTCCTTCGGAAAGAACGAGATTTCCGTCGCTCGTCGAGAGACGGCCTTCATTATCTAATTTGAATGATCCATTGCGGGTGTAACGAACTCCGTTTGGAGTTAGAACTTCGAAAAAACCTTTTCCTTCGATAGCCGCATCAAGAGGGCTACCGGTATTTTTCAGTGCACCTTGAGATTGGTCGGCATATGTACCGACTGATTCGGCGTAACCTTTGTCTCCACTCTGCATGTCGTAGAAACTTTCAGTGGTGGCCGGGATACGCGGAACTTGAATTACATCCGGTTGCTTTTCGTTGGCAGTTAAATATTCGCGGAAGACTTGTTCATCGCGTTTAAACCCAGTGGTGCCTGAGTTCGCGATGTTATTCGCAATAGTGTCAAGTCGCTGACTTTGAGCCATCGCACCGCTAAGTGCTGTGTAAATTCCTTTACTGCTCATTTCCCACCCCATGAATGCGGGGCAAATCCTATGCCCCCCAGTTGTCGGCGCCGTTTGAATATGGTCGCCCACAATTCAATAAAGCAACGCACATGCCACGTGAGTTCCAAGACGAGACTCGACAATCATCGCGAATAGAATATTTTAATTTTTTGCTAAAGTTTCTGTGCGGTTATCCCGAGCGTGCATTTTGGTTTGCTTTTGGGTTGCGACCATCGTCTTGGTTTTCGATTTCATTTTCGTTCTTGTGCCGTCAGTTCTCTGACGTCCGTCTGCGCTGTTGCTGACTGAATCTTGGTCGGCCTAGTGGCGGGTGATTCGCTCAGTTGTGCGCGACATTTTTTAGCTTCAGGTGGCGAGGGAGTTTAATGGGGGCTTCGGCTACAGCGTTGGTGTCGCGATTTGCTTCGGCGGCGCCGTTCGCCGAGCGGTACATCGCGCTTCTCGTATTTTTACGGCTCAGTGTCCTGCAAGGCTCAGCGTCCTGCGTGGCTCCGCTAAATATTCTTCTGCTCAGTTTGCCACACGTGTTTATTGTGACGGGAGCACAGCAGCCTGAGGTTTTCTACGAGGTGCGGTCCGTTTTTCGAGAACGGATGGATGTGATCAAATTCAAGTTTGGTTTTTTCATTACATTCGAGGCCCGTGTCAGGGTTTTTATAAGCACATTTTGATGGCGATTTCTTTAGCACAATTCGCTTGGTTACTTGGGGAATATGTCGATTCCTGACTTCCAACGTTGGAAGTGCAACAGGTTTGGCTGGCGCTTCGACAGCATCCGCTAATTTTTCAATTAACTCCTCTTTTGTACGACAACCATACTTGTATTGAAGTCGCTCGAGTTTTTGAAACAGGCGCTCAGAAATATTAAGGCTTAGTCTTAAACGATCATGGTCGGTGTAGCGCACATCATCGCGTTTTCCTGACTCCGGCATTAAACTCGCTAGCGTTTTCTCGACATGACGACTGGATTTATTCAGGCAATCCTCGACCAACTTGGCCTTTTGGGTTTTAGAGTAGCGCTCGTCATTTTTGAAGAAAGACTGAAGCTGAGAA
>JAYTDP010000334.1:0-3851 GCA_043735865.1 Bdellovibrionales bacterium | reverse complement strand
AGAGGCACTTATTTTTGCCCGACAATGTTCGCGATCCAGGAATCGCACTCTTCGGTCGTGCTCTCGACCTGCACAAATTCGCCGCTTCCATTGCCTTCGCTGTCAGTTGTTTCCCAGTACGCGAAAGTTTTTTTAAATCCGGCCTCGATCATGATTTCGCGGATTTCTGCAATACTCCACATGCGCCAGTGGTATGAAAATACACGCTCGTATTTTTTGCCATCCTTGGATTGAAAGTGAAGATGGTATTGGGTTAGATTATTAATCGGATCAAACCACTCTTGGTCCCAGAACACACTGAAGTCATCGCCAACTTCGGTTTCGGCCTCTAAGGACTGCTGAGAATCCGGCCCTCCAAAACAATCGCTGATCAAAAGTCCGCCCGCAGGCAGTCGACGATGACAGTTTTCAAAGTAAGATCGGAGTTGGGCACGAGTTTTAAAAATAAAATACGAAAAATTCATGGCGACAATGCAGTCGACCTTTGGCAGTTCGCTGCTTAATACATTTGAATTTATCACTTGAACGCGACTTTGTTCATCTGCCGAGAGGCGGGGGAGATAATTTGTCTTTCCGTATGTAATCGGCTCTTCACTCAAATCGACGGCGACGCTTTTATGCTGGGCATCCAACTTAACCCACTCGCAAGAAATCGCGAGCGTGCCGCAAAAATCTTCACCCAACGTGACAAGATCCTTATTCGTGTGTTCGCGACAAATATTTTTAAACCATACGGCGTCGGTGTCGGGGCTCTGGACGCCCCGGCGATAAAATTCGTATTGATCGAACGGATATGAGGTCGTCGGCATGAACGCCCGACTCTATTTTTTACCCGCTAGGCTTTTTTCGCGCGCAGCTTGGCGAGCTGCTGCAAGCTTAGCTTCTTTTTCTTCAGGAGAGATTCCCCACGGAGAATCCTTTGGCTTACCGCCGCCTTTACCGCCCGGACGATTTCCTTTGCCGCCGCCGCGACTATCTTTCGAAACAGAAGCAGAAGCTTCTTTTTTCGCGGTCAGGTCTGGGTACGGAACCGGAATATAACAAAGGTCTTCAACAACCGTTGAGCGAGGTGGAGGATTTTGACCTTCATTCAATCTCGCAATTTTAATCATATACAATTTTTCAGTGGATTTTTCGGCGATATCAATCGAGTTGACGAAACATTTAAGTTTGTCGCCTTCGAATTTAAATTGCTCGCCTAATGCGGCTGCAATCTCTTCCGGCGATTTGCCTTCAGCCGCAAGTGCCGTTTTTGCTTTAAGTCCATCGGCCAATTTCAAGGTATTAAATTCCGTAACTGATTTCATTTCGTGCTCCGTTATGGTTGGGGAAAGGTAGTTAAACACCTTTAGGCAGAGCTAAGTCAACGCTGGACCGGCCAAGGGGACGCAGATGGGACGCATTTGCGCTTTTGACAAGTATCGTAATGATTTTAAGAACCAGAGGCAGCGCGCCCCCCTCATAACCAATACACCTGAAATTCTTTTTTATGGAGACGCTTGATTTTCTTCGCATCTCTCTCAGGTGGCCCACTATCAACAACAATCTCTAACTTATATGATTCATCATCTTCAAAGGTAAACCACGCATTAAATTCGTCGCGTGGATAGTCTTTAAAAATGAAGCGGACGTGATAGCCGGCAAGTTCCCCAGTTGAAATATTAAAGACTAAAATAGGGCGCCGCAAAAGTTTCACAAATTTCTTTCGACCAATGAAATCCATAAGATTTATTTTAGGCAAAGGCTTTTTTCCTCGAGAAACATCATCGAAAATTTGTCGCAACAACCTCGCCTCAACCGCTGTCTTGAGACACCCTAGATTTTCATTATCTATGGAAACGGGTGAATCGGGGTCGTGTTTTGAACGAATTGTTTGATCTATACAATGCGGTTGCCAACCAAGTTTTGGCATAGGCGTGTCGGCATTCGCAAAACTTAAAAGGAAGGTGAGAAAAAAATGGGCAACAAATGTCATTTGTTATCCTTAATTAAAATGTGAAGACCATGAATGGTAATCCAGTGACCACCTACAGGGCTTTCATTTTTGGATGTTTTTGGTTCGCTTTTCGCTTTGCGACGGGTTAAGTTATCGCAAAGTCTGCGAGTTTCTGACGAGCGTTGGAGTACGTAAGCTGTCGACTTGACAGTACATATAAAGTACGTACAATGAATTATGCAGTTTGAGTGGGATGAAAAGAAGAACGCTACAAATAAACAAAAGCATGGGGTTTCATTTGAAGAAGCCCAAACCGTTTTTTTCGATCCTTTGACTAAGGTGGCCGCAGATCCTGACCACTCAAAATCTGAAGTCAGGTTTTTGGCAATCGGCCACAGCTCTCTGAATAACTTGCTTCTCGTAGTTCACTGCTTTCGAGAAGCCGATGAAACAATAAGAATTATCAGCGCCAGAAAAGCAAATCGCTCTGAGCGCAAACAATATGAGGATGGCTTATGAAGAAAAACTATGACTTAAAAAAAATGAAATGGAAAACCAATCCATACACTAAGCTACTGAAAAAGCCTGTTACCGTTCGTTTCGATCAAGACATCATCGAATATTTTAAGACGCTCAGCGAGCACGAGGGCGTCCCATATCAAACCTTGATGAATCAATTCTTACGCTACTGTAAGGAAGAGGGCTTGAAGCCACATACTGATTGGAAAAAGAGAACCGCTTAGAGCCGTTGATAACTCGTCAACGACAACCCATTGGACCCCTTTTCGAGATAAAGCTCTTCATGAAGCAGTTGAAAAACTAAAACTAAGTTTTCACGTATTCACACAAAAAAATAAGCCCTGGGATTACCAGGGCTTATTGAGATCAGTATCAAAAAATGGCGGAGTGGACGGGACTCGAACCCGCGGCCTCTCACGTGACAGGCGAGCGTTATAACCAACTTAACTACCACTCCGCTAAGATTGGCCAATATAGACACGAGCTTTTGAGGTTTCAATCAGAATTACGACGGTTGACCAATAATTATGGGAGCACCGCAAAAGCCCGCCCTGACTACTTTTGCCCGCCCTTTTCAACCATAATGGCCGCTCGGACCGACGGTCGGACGTTCGTTGTCTCCATGAAGGCCATTAATTTTGGGTACATCGTGAGATCGACATCCGTCATTTTTGCCCAACCCGTTACCGTAAATAAATAGGCGTCGGCCGGTGAAAACGTATCTCCCGCAAGAAATTTCGTTTTGCTTAACGCTTTTTCAACGGCTTCATATTTTGACGACAAATATTTACGATAACTCTGGCTAAATTCTTTCACTGTGGCGTCCGATAAGTTCCAATATTTTAGGCCAAATAGTGGACTAAATCCTTTATGTAATTCAGTCGCGACGTAATTGAGCCACATAAGCACATTGTATCTTTCTGGTGACCCGACTTTTGGAAGCATTTTTTCGCCACCAAAGTTATCGCATAAATATTGATTGATGACCGCCCCTTCGGTGATCAAGGTCCCGTCGTCCAGCTGAAGCGCCGGTACTGCTCCCTTCGCGCTGATTTCGTAATAATTTTGTCCGCTCGACGTTTTGTGGGTCGAAAGATCCACTTTTTCCGTCTGCAATTTTATACCGAGCTCGTTAGCCACAATATGTGGCGACAGACTGCAGGCACCGGGTGAGAAATACAATTTCATGAAAAACTCCTTTAGAGGTTTAGTTATATTGTAAGCATACCGTCTTGATATCCGAATAAAATTGCAGCGAGTAATCTCCGCCCTCTCGCCCCATCCCTGACGCTTTAATTCCACCGAATGGAACCCGCGGATCACGCATCGACCAGGTGTTGATCCAAACGGTACCCGCTTGAATTTGCTCGGCGATTTTATGAGCGCGTGCGAGGTC
>JAYTDP010000333.1:0-2925 GCA_043735865.1 Bdellovibrionales bacterium | reverse complement strand
GGTTTGTATTCAATTTTTCGTGGAACTGCTAAAATGCGGTAGAGCCAACCAAGCAAAGCCCCAATTAGAAATCCAATTAAAACTTTAATCGCGAGGAAGGACAATTAATCGACCTCTTGCGAACGGCAGATGGCCATTTTTCCGGTGCGCTCCCACAGTTTTAACTGGTTTTCGCGCGTGTGGAGTTGATATCGAAACCCCATGGCACAACCGGCCTTGGGCGAAAAGTAACTACACTGTTCGCACGCATAAACCAGATTCATTTGGCGCATATCCGACGCCTTCACTCCGTCCAGAATGATTGACTTATGAAAAGGCGGGTCAGTTATTCGGCGTTTTCTTTCTAAGGGGGCTTGGTTTGACATTTCCATATTTGAACTCATCTTTAACAAAGAAACGGAGACCTGACTATGGCGGACCTCAATAACTTAACTCTCAAGAGCCAAGAGGCGATCCAGGCTGGTTTGAAACGGGCCGAGACCGCTGGCAACCCAGCTTTTGAACCTGATCACTTGTTTCTCGAGCTCCTTTTACAAGAAGACGGGATGGTCCCCCAGCTCTTAGAACTAGCTAAAGTTAAGCTAGATGCCTTTGAGAGAGGGCTTGAGGCCCGTTTGACGAAACTACCACACGTGAGCGGGTCCAACGTCCGGGTCTCACCTAGTTCCTCCCTTATGACACTGCTTCAAAATGCCGAAATAGAAGCGAAGGGAATGGGCGATCTCTATGTTTCGACTGAGCATTTTGTGCTCGCGCAACTGAAAGATCGATATTCCGATTTGACCCGTTTTTTTGAAAAGCAGGGTGTTACTTACGATTCATTGAGCAACGTTGTGAAAAGCAAAAGAGGAAACGAAAAAGTGACAGACGATAATCCAGAAGTGAAATTTGATGCGCTCAAAAAATATGCGCGTGATCTCACTGAACTTGCAGAACAGGGCAAGATGGATCCCGTCGTCGGCCGTGATGAAGAAATTCGCAGGGTCATCCAAGTACTTTCTCGCCGCACGAAAAACAATCCTGTGCTGATCGGCGAACCTGGTGTCGGTAAAACGGCAATAGCCGAAGGTTTGGCGCTTCGAATTATTAATAAAGATGTTCCTGAAATTCTTCTTGGCAAGAAACTCATGTCACTCGACATGGGCTCGCTCATTGCGGGTGCAAAATACCGTGGAGAATTTGAAGATCGACTAAAAGCAGTAATCAAAGAAGTGGTTTCTGCCAATGGCCAAGTTATTTTATTCATCGATGAAATTCATACTCTGGTTGGAGCGGGCAAAACTGACGGCGCAATGGATGCCGGTCAACTATTAAAGCCGGCACTTGCACGCGGAGAGCTTCGTTGCATTGGCGCAACAACTCTCGACGAGTACCGAAAATACATTGAAAAAGATAAAGCTCTCGAACGCCGTTTTCAAACTGTATTCGTCGGCGAGCCGAGTGTTAACGAAGCCATTACGATATTGCGGGGCTTAAAAGAAAAATACGAAGTCCATCATGGAGTTCGTATAACCGACGCCGCAATTGTGGCGGCAGTGAAATTATCTCACCGTTATATTCAAGGGAGATTCCTTCCCGATAAAGCCATTGATTTAATGGACGAAGCGGCGTCAGGTCTCTCTATTGAGATCAATAGTGTACCTGCGGAAATCGATTCTTTAGAACGCGAACGAACGCAATTGCGAATCGAAGCGGAAGCTTTGAAAAAAGAAAAAGAAGCCCATGCGCAAGAGCGCCTTGCAACGGTAAAAAACGAAATCGCGGCACTCGAAACTAAAATTACGGGCTTGCGATCTCAATGGTCGAAAGAAAAAGAAGGCATCGGCGGAATCAAGACTGTCAAAGAAGACATTGAAAAAGTTCGCAATGAGATTGAGCGCGCCGAACGCGATGGCCAACTCGAAAAGGCGGCCGAATTAAAATATGGCCGTTTGCCTGAGCTTGAAAAGAAATTGAAGTTCGCCGCCGACGCGAGCCACGCGAAGGGCGCCGAAGAACATCGTTTGCTTCGAGAAGAAGTAACTCCTGAAGAAATCGCCGAAATCGTCGGCAAATGGACGGGCGTGCCCGTCACCAAAATGCTTGAAAGCGAAACGCAGAAACTTCTTAAGATGGAAGATTTCATGCGCAAACGTGTTGTCGGGCAAGATCGCGCCTTAGAAGCCGTAGCAGATGCGATACGCCGCGCGCGCGCCGAAATTTCCGATCCTAAGCAGCCGATTGGTAGCTTCCTATTCTTAGGTCCAACGGGCGTCGGTAAAACCGAAACCGTAAAAGCTCTAGCTGATTTTATGTTCGACACTGAAGAGGCGATCGTTCGCATCGACATGAGCGAATATATGGAGAAACACTCGGTGTCCCGCCTCATCGGCGCGCCTCCAGGCTACGTAGGATATGAAGAGGGTGGGCAACTGACCGAGGCTGTTCGCCGACGACCCTACAGCGTCGTACTTCTTGATGAAGTTGAGAAGGCGCACCCCGAAGTATTCAATGTTCTCTTGCAAGTGCTCGACGACGGCCGCCTAACTGATGGCCAAGGTCGCACCGTCGATTTCCGCAATACGGTTTTCGTTATGACTTCGAACATCGGCACAAGCTCGATAATGGATGACAAATTGACCCAAGCTCAAAAAAGCGAAGGCGTTATCGCGCAGTTGAAAAACCATTTCCGGCCTGAATTCATAAATCGTATCGATGAAGTGATCGTCTTCGAAGCGTTAAGCGAAAAATTGATCCGCGACATCGTCGACATCCAACTCCATGAGATGACGAAACGTTTGAGTGACAAGAAGATTGCGATCGAAATCACGGGCTCAGCAAAAAATTGGCTGGCAGCCAAAGGTTACGATCCGGTCTATGGTGCTCGTCCTTTGAAACGTGTAATTAAGTCGGAGATTTTAAATATCTTGGCGAAGAAAATGATCG
>JAYTDP010000332.1:0-1710 GCA_043735865.1 Bdellovibrionales bacterium | reverse complement strand
CTTCGATTGAAAAAAGAGTGCGCTCGCTTATAGGTTATTACCCAATCTAAAGGGAGTATTTATGCCCGACAATATCGAAGCTGACTTCAGCACCCTCATTATCTCGATCGCATCAAGTGCGGTTTTAAATTTAGGCCTCGAGAAAAATCCACAGACCGGCAAAGTTGAAAAAAATCTCGACATGGCTCGCTTCAATATTGATTTGCTCAATGTCTTGAAAGAAAAAACGAAAAATAATCTGTCGACCCACGAAGAAAATTATCTCAATGCGATTCTTACCGACCTTCAATTGAAGTTCGTCCAAAATAAATAAGGAGTTTTCAAATGACTCGATCAAACTCAATTACAAACTATGTTCTCAGTGCACTTTTTTTATTGGTCACCGGGCTTTCGTATTCTTGGCTGATGGCTCCTGCGGATGCTGCAGATACGGCGCCAGTTCTATTTTGCCGAAAAGATAATGAACCGCTTCCGTCGAACGCATTTATCGAACTAGCGAAAGCGATGAACCCGGCAGTCGTGAATATTTCGACATCGTCCGCTCCCCGCCGAATGCGCTCACGTGGCGGAGGGTCGATGCCCCGCGATCCCTTCTTCGATATGTTTGAAGAATTTCTCGGCCCGCAAATGCAAGGACCACAAGAACCTCAACAGGCTCTCGGAACTGGATTCATCATTCGCAAAGACGGTTTGATCCTGACGAACAACCACGTCATTGAAGACGCCGACATTATTCAGGTTCAATTAGCCGAAGGAGAGAAAACTCTATTCACCGCAAAAGTGATCGGCCGTGACGGCCGTACGGATATCGCCTTAATTAAAATTGATCCGAAACGCGAACTCACCGTCGCAAAACTGGGATCTTCAAAAGGTCTGCAAGTGGGAGAATGGGTCGCGGCCTTTGGCAATCCATTCGGTCACGGTCATTCGATGTCGAAAGGAATCGTGTCGGCCATCGGTCGTGAGATTAATGAAATTAATCGCTTTCCATTTATTCAAACGGACGCGAGCATTAACCCCGGCAATTCGGGCGGACCATTGGTAAACATGTGTGGAGAGGTCATCGGCGTTAACGCCGCCATCGACGCGCGTGCGCAGGGAATCGGTTTCGCAATTCCTATCGACGAAATCAAATCGCTTCTTCCTGCTCTCGAAAAAGAAGGCTCTATCAAGCGCGCCTTTTTGGGTGCTCAGTTTTACCCTGGCGCACTCGATCCGCGTGCCCGTGCGGAACTGAAGGTGCCGGTCGACAGCGGTGCGCTCATTGTCGGAATCGTCCCGAACACTCCCGCTGATCGTGCGGGACTCAAAGCTTACGATTTCGTAACGAAATTCGGAAAAACCGATATCGAAGATGGCGAGACCTTCCGTCGCGCAATAGAAGACTCAACGGTCGGCACTTCGTACCCGATCGAGTTCTACCGCGAGGGTAAAAAGCGAAACGCCCAAGTAACTTTGAAAGCGAACGATACCATTGCGAAGCCCACGCCAGGAGAATCGAAGCCGAGCTTCCCGAATCCAAAAGAGGCGCCACATGGTTTAGGATTTAAAGTGGCAAGCTTAACGCCTGAGGCTGCCTCGGCAATGGGCATTATGCTCAACCGCCCGGCTCCAGTGATCACCGAAGTTGTGCCGAAGTCACCAGCGGGACGCGCGGGTCTCCGCCCTGGCGATATCGTCGTCGACGTCAATCGCCAACCCGCGACACGT
>JAYTDP010000331.1:0-8288 GCA_043735865.1 Bdellovibrionales bacterium | reverse complement strand
GCAATGGTTGCTTCAGGGTGAACTTCGACGCCGGGCCCGATAATAGCTGAGGGATGAATGGCCATTGATGCTCCTGACTTAATTCGTTTGGGCGGGAGTGACCGAGGCGAGAATTTCGGTTTCGGTCACGATTTCGTCACCGACACTCGCCGTGCATTTGATGAGGATCATATCTCCGCGGTCTTTTACAACTTCTGCAGTTAAAACTAATATATCTCCCGGTACGACCGGGCGCCGAACTCGAACTTCGCCGATGCGGGCGATCGCGACATCCATCAGTGGGTCAGACTCTCTCCAGCTCGCGAGGGCTCCGGCTTGTGCCATCGCTTCAACGATTAGCACTCCGGGCATGACCGGACGATGAGGAAAGTGGCCTGAAAAATAAGGCTCACCGAAAGAGACGCACTTGATAGCCTTCGCTTTACGTCCGACGCGTGAACCGGTTGCCTGAGGGCTGAGCTCAAGCACACGATCAATCATAACGAATGGGAATCGATGAGGAAGAATCTTGAGAATATCGCTAATCTCAAGACGGCCCGCCGCTAAATTATTTTTCAAATTTCTCTACCACTTTATCTGTGAGATCGATGTCTTTAGCCGCAAATAAAATGTTCTCGCGGTTTTGCAAAATCAAAGTGTAATTTTCGTCTTTCGCAATACCGTTGATCACCGTCTGCATTTTTTTGAAGATAGGCTCCATCAGCTCTTGTTCTTTTTTACGAAGATCGCCGGTGTTTTTTTGTACCGCTTGGTTGTACTTCATCATCTCTTCGTTGATCTCTTGCTGCTTCTTCAATTTTGCGTCGTCTGACAAAACTAAGTTTTTCTTTTCGTAATCTTGATTCATTTTTTTTATGTCTTCGGCTTGCTTTTGAAGATCTTTTTCGCGTTTTTTATAATCCACTTCAAGATCTCCCTTCACTTTTTTGCCGGCCTTCGTCGCTTCGATGGCTTTACGAACATCGACAAAACCGATTTTCTGTTCAGCTGATAGAGCCGCTGTTGAAAAAAGGCCGAGAGTACATACTGCTAAGATCATTTTCTTCATAAAAACTCCTTGTTAAAATCACATTAAAAAGGTTGGCCAATCGCAAATTCGAAATTGACCGCTCTTTCACCATAAACAGCATCACGCTGGAATGGGAAGCCCCATTCAAATCGTAACGGACCAATCGGCGAAAACCAACGGAATCCGAAACCAACGTCACTTCGGAAGTCGCTAAAGTTCAAACTGTCGTCTGCATACCCGATATCGTAGAAAACGACTCCTTTGACTCCGGCCTCTTCGATGAGCGGAAATTGAAATTCGAGGTTGTAATACAATTGCTGCGTACCGCCGAAAGGTCGGAACTTGAGTTTATCGACGTTAGGGTCCAAGGCGTAATTGGCAGCCGCAACCGCAGATTCCTTCTTTTTGCCGATACTGAACCAATTGTACCCGCGAAGGTTATTGGCCCCGCCAAGAAGGTAAAGCTGATTGAACGGAACATCCGTTGAATCATTTGAAGCAATAATGCCGTAACTCAAATTATTACGCCAAACGACGTCCCAGAAGATCTTTTTGTAGTACCGCGATGTTAACGTGCCCTTCGTGTAATTGAGATCTCCGCCCAACCCCGCAACTTCAATGCCGGCTGAGTGATACATACCATCCGAAGGCGAAAAGCGGTCATCACGACGATCGTAAGCAACAGAGAAAGTGACCGCACTGGTAATCCCGTTCGCAGTTTCAACCGGGTAGAGATCGGGATCGCCATCTTCATTCAACTTCAAAGTCGTTTTATCGATTTTGTAGCCAATGGTTCCGTCCAAATAGGGCGCGAGTGGATGTCCTACGCGAATGCCGACGCCGCGACGATCCTGCTGATATTCGGCGAGCTTGTTTTCTTTCTTTTGAATGTAGACGTCTCCGCCGAGAGAAAACTCGGAATCGCGAAAGTAAGGTTCGGTAAAGCTTAAATTAAATACGCTCTGCGCTTTACTGTAATCAATCGAAAGTCCGAGGCGCTGGCCCTTACCGAACAAATTGATTTGATTGATCTGGCCGTTCAATAGAAAGCCACCATAATTCGAATAACCCGCGCCGAGCTGAATGACTCCGGTATTTCGTTCTTTCACCGCAACATCGATGTCCATAATGTCGGGTTGGCCCTGCGGAGCCTTTGTGTTGAAAACAACCTCTTCGAAATATCCGAGGCGCTTAATGTTTTCGAGCGATTCGCGCTTTCGGCTTTCATTATAAAGCTCACCTTCAACGATACGCATTTCACGACGTACCACTTTATCGCGGGTACGGTTGTTGCCTTTCACGTTGATTCGACCCAGATAAACTTTATTCCCCTTGTCGATTTCAAAGGTAATATCGACGAGACGGTCTTTTTCTCGAATGCGGGTGCGCGGAATAACGTTCGCATAGGCGTAGCCCAGATCTCCGTACTTCGCCTGCAAAGTCGAAAGATCTTTCTGCATAACCGAGTAAACGAAAAGTTCACCCTTCTTTAACTTGATCGCGTCAAAAAGTTCAGAGTCTTTGAATAAAAGATCGCCGGCGAAGCCGACGTCACCCACGTCAAACTTTTCGCCTTCTTCAATCCGGATCGTAACGTAGATATGGCGCTTATCGGGGGTGACCGAAACTTGAGGGCGATCAATCTTTGCCTGGATGTAACCCTCATTATAATAAACCAAATAATAAAGTGCTTGGAGATCGCGATCGAAAGCCTCTTGCTTATAAGAGCCGGACCCTGAAATGAAGCTGAAGAATCCGCCCTCTTGGGTCGCCATCGCTGCTTTTAATCGGGTGCTCGAAATTTTGTGATTACCGAGAAAGCGGACCTTCGCAACCCGCACCTTCTCATTTTCAAGAACTGAGAAAACTAATTTTACCGTCTTATCTTTTTGCGGTTCAATGGCGTAGGTCACCCGAGCTAAAAAGAACCCTTTGTCTTCATAAAGCTTTTCGAGTTTTTCAACCGCTTCACGAACTTTCTGCATATTCAGAATTTCATAAGGCTTAAGCCCCGACGTTTCTTTCATCTCGTCGTCGTCGGCTTCGTCGTTCCCATCAAACACTATTTCAGAAACGATCGGCTTTTCGACAACGGTGAATATAAGATTTAATTTTCCGCCGGCTGTTTCGCGTTCAACAATGACGTTATTAAAAAAGCCCGTTTTAAAAAGCTCTTTGACGTCGGTTTTAACTGCGTCGCTCGAGTACGAATCGCCCGCTTTAGTTAAAATTTTACTTCGAATCGCCGATTCTTCGATCTTTTGTTGGCCACGAACCGTAATTGTGCCGACAGACTCAGCGTACGCAAAAGTAGGAGCGAAAAGATTGAAGAGAATGACGCTGAAAAGGGTCGTGAAACGGAGGCTCAAGATGGGGTTTCCAAAATTAAAAAAAGCCAAGTGTTATTAACTAGTTATCGTGAAATCGAGGTTGAGACTAACCGCATTTAAAGGTGAAGTCAATTCCAATGACCATCTTTTAAGATAAGTCTTCGCGGAAAACGCGAAGCAAAATTGCTATCATGAGTCACTACAATCAGCGTGAGTCCCAGCTGCTGCTTGAGGGAGAAAAATAACTCCTGTATCTGGCGGCTGTTCTCGGTGTCGAGGTTGCCCGTCGGCTCATCCGCCAACAAAATTTTCGGGTTCATGATAAGGGCACGGGCAACGGCCACTCGTTGCTGTTCACCACCGCTAAGCTCTGACGGGTAATGGTGTCCACGCTCTTTAAGTCCCATTTGATTGAGAAGTTTTTCGGCCCTTAACTTGGTGTCTTTTTCAGGAACACCACCAATTCGTGCTGGCATCATTATATTTTCTAGAGCCGTCAGCTCAGCAAGCAAATGGTGAAACTGAAAAACAAATCCCACGGTCCGATTGCGAAACTGCGCAAGCTGTTCGTCAGTTTTGGCGAACAAATCTTCATTTTTGAATAGGACCTGACCCGAGGTAGGCCGGTCCAAAGCGCCTAAAATGTGCAGGAGAGTACTCTTCCCGGCTCCCGATGACCCCACGATACATACAGCCTCGCCCGGATAAAAATCCGTATCGAGGCCTTTTAGAATTTCGAGGGGCTGCTTTGCCTGCTCGTAGGATTTATGCAGCCGCCGAACAGACAATATCGGATCACTCATATCGTAAACCCTCGACCGGAAGTAGCTCGGCACCCCGCTTTGCGGGAATCAGCGAAGCCAAGAAACAAATCACCATAGAAGAAATCAAAATTAAAACGAGATCCG
The DNA here is from genome assembly GCA_043735865.1 of Bdellovibrionales bacterium. Lineage (GTDB taxonomy): Bacteria > Bdellovibrionota > Bdellovibrionia > Bdellovibrionales > UBA1609 > CAYHVK01. The sequence goes on along the minus strand of JAYTDP010000331.1, from coordinate 4,041 downwards.
CAAAACGAATCTCAGCGTCAATATGATCGATGCGATAAATATCGGCGGGGAAAAGCGGATAGTAATGTTGAACAAGCATAAATATCTCGCAAATCGCGTAACCAAGTGTGATGCCTAGAATCGCGCCGGCCAAACCAATGAATAATCCTTGAGTAGCGAACAGCCAGTAAATAAAACTGCGCGACGCGCCCATTGCCTTTAAAATACTGATGTCATGGAATCGCTTGAGAACCGAAACGAAAAGCGAACTTGCGATGTTAAAACAAGCCACGACTACCATTAAGAGCACGATGAAAAATATCACGACTTTTTCATAATCGGCTGCCAAAAATATATTGCGGTTCGAATCGTACCAAGTTCGAAATACATACGGATAGCCCAACTTCTCTTCTAATCTTGTTTTGACCGCTTCGGCGGTTTCGCCGTCGCGAATGCGCATGCGGTACCCTGAGATTCGACTGCCCACATCGCCGAATTCCTGCGCCGTCTTCAAATCCGTCACCACATATCGTTGATCAAAATCATAACGACCGAGATCGAGTACGCCACCTAAAGTAAAAGTTGCGACTTTCGTTCGGAAACTCTGACCCGGGAGTCCCCCGCCCACTGGAAGCACAATTCGAAACTCGTCACCGACTACGAGTTTATATTTTTTCTGAATCCCTTTGCCGACATAGGCGACGGCGAACTTCGCGTCGTTATGCAAATCGAATGAGCCGGCGATTAAATGCTTCTTGAGATTTACTACTTTATTGTAACTGTCGAAATCGACACCCTCGAGTACAACGCCGCCTAATTCACCGCGCTTTGCCAAAATAGCTTCGAGCAAAAGAAAGGGAGTCGAAGACGTGAGCTCGGGCATTTGCGGAACAATCTCTCTTTCGAATTCGCCGTCCGAGCGAAAGCCCGGACCTTTTTTTACGAGAACAATATGTCCGAACGAGTCGATAACAGAACGTTTTAGCGTTGAGGTGTAGCCCGACACAATCGCCATTGCCAGCACGAGAGCCGCGACCCCAAAACCCATTCCCATAATTGAGAGCATAAGGGTAAGTCGACCGCGACGATCACCTTTTAAATACCGCCAAACCATCCACCATTTCATGCTTCATTCACTTTCATCTGCGATTTTAAAAACGCTTCGATGAATTGGTCGAGATCTCCGTCGAGAACTTTCTGCGGTTGGGAGGTTTCGTGATCGGTCCGATGATCTTTAATTAACTGATAAGGGTGAAGGACGTACGAGCGGATCTGACTTCCCCACTCGTTCGCTTTTCTCGTCGCATTTAACGCGTCTTTTTCTTTTTGCCGCTTTTCCATTTCAATTTCGTATAGTGCGGCTTTTAACATTTTCATCGCTTTGTCGCGATTTTCATGTTGGCTTCTTTGATTTTGGCACGACACGATCGTGTTCGTCGGAATATGAGTGATTCGAATCGCCGAATCTGTTTTATTCACGTGCTGACCGCCCGAACCGCTCGCGCGATAGGTATCGACTTTCAAATCTTTATCTTCAATTACGATATCAATGTCGTCATCAATCTCGGGCAATACGGTAATTGAAGCAAAACTCGTGTGTCGTCGAGCGTTCGAATCAAAAGGGCTGATGCGCACGAGCCGATGAACGCCGCTTTCGGCTTTTAAATAACCGTACGCGAATGGTCCTTGAATATTGAGAGTCGCCGACTTTATTCCGGCCTCCTCACCCTGATTGATCGAGAGGATGTCCACTTTGTAGCCGTGGCTTTCACCGTACCTCACGTACATGCGGAAAAGCATCTCGGCCCAGTCTTGAGATTCGGTGCCGCCCGCTCCCGAATGCACATTGACGAAAGCGCTGTTCGCATCCACCGGCCCGCTTAAGAGAGATTTAATTTCGAGATCGCGAACGACTGCCGTCATGGCGGAAATTTCACCTTTGAGCTCTTTAAACATGTCTTCGTCTTGAGCTTCAGTCACCATTTCAAGCATGACTTTGGCGTCTTCGTTTTTGGCACTTAGATTCTTATAGTCGTGTACGGATTTTTCGAGAATGGCTTTCTCTTGATTGATCTTTTGCATTTCTTTGTGGTTGTTCCACACGTCGGGATCTTGAATTTGCGTCGCTAGCTTTTCAAGCCGCTTCTCTTTGACGTCGATGTCAAAGATACCTCCGCAAGTCGGAGATTTTTGCGTCAATATTGAGAATCTGACCTTTGACGTCAGATAGTTCGGTTGCGATTGCCATAGTCTTTGTAACTTATGGGTGGCGGCAGAGTTTGTCACGAAATACGGGTGCGGTTGGTGTTGGCACCCTAAGAAAAGCCGAGACTAATGTACGCCGCCGAAATGGCGCAGCTCCCGAATTAAGACCCGCCTGTCGGGGACAAGCTGACCACAAAATGTGTTCGCAACGAAAATACAGATCACGCCTCTAAATTCACTGATCGTTAGATTTCCACCTGTTGTGCGCGTCGCAAAGCAGCTGAAGATTTCCAATTGCCGTCTCCCCGCCCTTTGAAAATGCTTTCTTATGGTCTATTTCTAGAAATCGTGTGGATTCGCATCTCTTTCCCGTGCTCGGGTCTGAATAAGAACACTGACCAGAACTCTTTTGCCAAACGGCTCGCCTTATATGGGTAGGTACATACCGCCCCCGCTTTTGCGTTGGTCGACTCGACACCAGCGCTGGTGTTGCTGTGCGCAAAAGATCGAGCCTCTTCAATGCAAGGTTCGAAATCTCTTCAATCAATTCGCCGTAACTCGCGTTTGGCATTTTATGACTCAGCAAATCTTTAAGTTTGTCGAGTTTTGCCACCGCTTCCTCCGACAATATTAAAGTCAGCCGGGTTATATCTGCGGTGACCTGCCGTACCGATTCACGGGGTACGCTCTGCGGTGCTAACTCGAGGATGATCTTTTCAGTTTCGCGGGCACTCTTGTTTTCTAGTTTTGCCAGCAACCCTCGTTTTTCTTTTGCGTCGATCACCTTGAATTTTGCCTCAGACTTAAAATAAGTTTGAGCCTGGGCCACATTCATTAAATTGAGTGCGCCCGATTCGATCGACCTCGCAACTTCGGGGACATCGCGAACAACTCGCATTGCAGAAATTCGGCGGTAAGCACTCGATTCCGAATATTTTAGTTCTTTCACGCAATACTCGATGAGCGAGCCGAATCCCCTACGAAGAAATATTTTTCGCCGATCGACTTCTTCCAAAAGCGAGATTACCTCTATAGTTAATTTGCGTTCTTCATGCGCTTTGTCTTTTAAATTCGTTTCAATTTCGTTATCTGACAGCTTGCTCAAGTTCATTGTTAGCTCCTTCAAAAAAGGAACTTAACACGAGTTTTATAACGGACGTGTTGTAAGGGTGTCGTCTAAAAATTTGGCGAGCAATGAACGTGGCAGAAATCGCCTATGGCAGATAGCTTCGAGAGAAAGGTCTAGGCAAAACGTTTTGGACTCAGAAAATAGTAATAAACGCATTCTTGTACGTGAGAAATGTGGTCAAATAAAAAAATAAATAGTTCTTATTTTGTGCGAGGCAACACCAGCGCCGGTGTTGTAGGTTAATACTGGAAGCAGAAAACTCCGGCCGCATTTAATAAAGCCTAAAATCCGACTCACGTTGCAAGTTAAATCAGCGCCGCCCCTTAATCATCTTCGAAAAAGTCTCGTCTTGGAGCTTAAACATTTTCTTCGCTTTCGCACTGCCGTTTTCGTGTTCGTAGCCAAGTAAATGAAGAATGCCGTGAATGATCATGTAACCTAGCTCTTGCTCCAAGGTCAGCCCATGCGATTTTGCCTGTCGGCGAATCACGCTCAGACATAAGACGAGCTCGCCAAGTGACCCACCTTTCGCGCGTCCGCCTTTCGAGCGCTCGCCTTTCGAGCGCTCGCCCTCACCCTTCGAGATCGCCGAAAAATCGACCGCCTGAAAACTGAGAACGTCCGTCGCGTAATCTTTACCGCGATATTGTGAGTTGATGGACTTCATTTCAGCCGAAGAAACAAACGCCAAAGTGAGTTCAGAATAATGCTTAAGTTCGGGGACATGC
>JAYTDP010000330.1:0-4724 GCA_043735865.1 Bdellovibrionales bacterium | reverse complement strand
TGTTGGTCTCGTGTCAGGAACCTGCCTTGCCGAAACGGGCAACACCGTCACTTGCGTCGATATTGACCAGAAAAAAATTGACCGCTTGAAAGATGGCATTATCCCAATCCATGAAAAAGGTCTTGAAGAACTTGTTAAGAAAAATTATCAGGAGGAGCGCCTTTTTTTTACGACTCAACTCGAAGCCGCCGTACACGAAAATGACATTATTATAATTGCTGTGGGCACTCCTCCCCGCGAAGACGGCAGCGCGGATCTTAATCACGTTCTCAACGTGGCTAAGAAAGTCGGCCAGACGATGACATCCTATAAACTCATTGTAACGAAATCCACGGTTCCCGTTGGAACCGGCGACAAAGTTAAAGAGGCCATCCAACAAGAATTGAATATTAGAAATTCTAAAGTCGAATTTTCGATCGCGTCGAATCCAGAATTTCTAAAAGAGGGAATGGCCGTCAATGACTTTATGCGGCCCGATCGCATAGTCATCGGAGCATCCGATGTTCGTGGCGAAACTATGTTACGAGAGCTTTATCAACCATTCGTCTTGAATGGCCTTCGTTTTATTACGATGGATGTTCGCTCCGCCGAACTTTGTAAATATGCTTCGAATGTCATGCTTGCCGCTAAAATTTCGATGATGAACGAACTGTCCGCTATCGCCGAAGCCGTCGGTGCGGATATTACCCAAGTTCGACAAGGAATGGGCGCCGACACACGTATTGGCTATGCGTTCACTCATGCCGGAATCGGCTATGGTGGGTCGTGTTTTCCGAAAGACGTGAAGGCACTTGTTAAAACCGCTGGAACTCTAGGCTTAACCAGCCCCCTCCTTCTCGCGGTCGAGCAAGTGAACGCGAATCAAAGACAAAGGTTTATACAAAAAATTCTCAAAGGAATTTCGGCGATCGCGTCGAAAAAAGTGGCCGTGTGGGGACTTAGTTTCAAGCCCGGGACTGACGATGTTCGCGAGGCTCCCGCACTAGATGTTATCGCAGCATTGGTATCGGCCGGAGCCAATGTTGTCGCTTACGACCCTATTGCAATTGCGAATGCGAGGGCTCATTTTCAAGATACGAACCCCGAAGTTATGAAACGAACGTCCTACGTTGAAGACATGTATGATGCTCTTGAAGGCGCAGATGCGCTGATTCTGTGCACGGAGTGGAGCGCTTTCCGCTCCCCCGACTTCGACCGCATTAAAAAGGCGATGAAGACCCCACTCATTTTCGACGGTCGCAACCAATACAATCCACAGAGTCTTAAAGCCCGTGGATTCACCTACGTGAGCATCGGTCGCGCATAAGCGATAACCGCTAGATTCCCCAAGTAAAATTCAAATGTTGCCACTTTGTTGCGTGGGCCAAACGTGGCCCTTCGCTTGCTCTACTCTTGGCTACCAGGAGTCTCTTATGAAAAAACTTGGATCTTACGCAGTTTTGTTGCCCCTATTTGTCACTTTGGTTGCTCATTCGCCAAGTGTCTACGCTCAAGACAACGGTAACGTTGGCAATAAAGGCGGATTCTTAAGCCGATGGCTGGGCCGCAACCAAATTGCTGAGGCCGCCGCTCCTACCCCTCCCCAAGCCGCTATTACCGTCGATCACGATAACTTACCTCACGAAGCTCTCGACAAATTTACTGAGAACTGGACACAGAAAGCTGCAAATGGAGAGTTCGATCCGTTCATCGGTGGAGCTGCTGAAATTCAACAATTAACTGATGCAATTGACGTTAAGAAATCGACCTTCTTAGTCGGCGAAGCCGGCGATGGTAAAACTGCCGGCATGGAAGAATTGGCTCGAGTGTTATTAGAAGTTGATCCGAACTTCCGCGTTTATACTTTAAAAACTGGAGAGTTCATTGGCAATTCAAACAATGATGCCGAAGCCGCAAGGAATTTGGAATCAATTTTAGAAGAACTAAAACTTCGAAATGGAAAAGCATTGCTTTTCATCGATGAAGTCCACGAACTTATGCAGAAAAGTATCGTACGCAACTTATTAAAGCCAGCAATGGCTCGCCGCCAAGTTCTAGTCTTCGGCGCTACAACTTTAGAAGAATACAAATTGATGGAGGCAGACACTGCTTTTATCAGCCGAACAACCAAAGTCATCTGGCAAAAAATGACCCAGACCCGCCTCGCTGAAATATTACGAGGTCGCAAATCATTCATCGAACGAGATACCGGTTTGCACTTCATGGACGACGCACTATCACGGATTGCACAAGCGGTATTTCGTGATTTCGCTGCTGAAATTCCGTCGCGTAAAGCTTTCGACATCGTCGATCGCGCATTTTCAATTATTAAAAGTGTTCGCGAAGGACGCCCGCGCGATATTAACGCAATCAAAGGAAAATTAGGAACAGTTAACGATAAAATTAACTCTCTATCGAGCGATCTCACTTATTTGAGTTCGGAACTCGTTCAACAACGTCAGGCCGAAATCGAAGAGCTCAAATCTGAGAAGCTGATTCTCGAGTCAGAGCAAGCCCGAATCTTGAAGGGCAATGAATTGATGAAACGCTATTCAACGTTACAAGCCGAACAACGCGAAGCTATTCGCACTCAAAATTTGGCGCGCGTTGCCCAAATTCAAGCCGAAGACACTCCACATGTACTGAAAGAACTAAAAGATCTAGGCTTCGGCGAAGCTATCGACACAAATGTGGTCAGTAAAAAAGTAGTCAATTTAGCAGTCGGCGAAATGAGTGGATATTCGCAAGAATTTTTAAATGAAAGCGAATCAGATCGCTTAGCGAAATTCTCTGCTCGCGTTGCTGGAGAAGTTCGTGGCCAATCAGCTGCAGCGGAAGCGATTGCCGACACTCTTTTACCGAATCGCATCCGAGTTTCACGCACCTCCGGCCCCGCTTCTATGATAATTCTGGGTCCACCATCGAGCGGAAAAGACTATCTGATTTCACGTACAGCGAAATATGCATTGGGATCTGAATCGAAAGTCAGTGTCATCAGTGGCGCCTCGTACAACCAAGGAAGCGCTTCAATTTGGCGACTTGAAGGCTCAGATGTAGGCTTCGTTGATTCTGGTAAGGAAGGAACAGTTACCGGTCCCCTACGTAAAAACCCAAATTCAATTGTGAACGTGCAGAATTTTGATTTAATGTCACGGGAAGCGCAGGATGTTGTCGGCGGATATTTCGACACTGACACTATGATTGATAAACAAGGCCGCACGGTAAACGTTGGTAACGGAATATTTGCGCTTTCTTCGTCACGAATCGGCACAGCTTATCCATTCGACAAAGCAAAAGTTCTCTTAGGCAAAATGCCGATAGAAGAATTAGCAGCAAAATATGGTCAGAACCCAGCAGAATTTGCCACTCTTTCTTGGGCTCAACGTGACGACCGCGTTGGTCGACAGGCACTGCGAGACGCTCACGTATCTGATCAGCTCTTAAAAGCAGATAAAGTGATCTTCACAAATGTTGTGACCTATAAAGATATCTTGCGAGCTGCAAACGACCTTTTGCGTGAGCAGGTCATTGATCTGAGAAGCACGCAAAATATGAAGCTAGAAGTGACTCGCGCGGCTCTGACCGCGGTCGCACGTGCTGGCTACAATGCCCAGTTTGGAATGGGAAGCCTAGGCGACTCATTTAAAGAATATATTACGCGTACTTTATCTGAAACCGTAGGTCAGGGTGCTCGCGAAGGTAGTACAATTCGCCTTGAGTTTGAGCGCAATGGACCAAATGAACGAGCGGGAAAACTAATTGTCAAAGTTAACGGGCAAGAAATGATAAGCAAACCGATCGCGTTCAGAAGCGCTGCCGAAATTTCACAAGAGTTTTCGAATGTAGACAACGCGCACCTGATGAATGAACCGATGGTTGCAGAAGCCCATAATGGATTTCACCCTACCCCTGGCGCTGGGATTGGCTCAAATACCGGCAATCGAAAAGTGATTCCAGTACCGCAAAAGAGAGCCGTAACGGTTCGATCAGCTCCACACGTAGAAGCCAAAGCTCCACCGGCATCTGCTCCTAAGCCACGTGTAAACGTCACTTATGCTCCACGTGAAACAGACGCCGATCGTCGCGCACGTCGCGCAATGGAATCTGCAGAACGCGTGAGTCGCGGAACACGCAGTGGCGAAGTTGATGTACGAACGACCGTTGAACGCGTCGGGCGCGATAAGAAATAGGAATTGTAATGAATCAAAGGTGCTTACAACTTTTAATGGCTCTCAGCATCTCTCTGCAGGCACTAATGCCTGCTACAGCTTTCGCTGCCGCCCCGGCGATACGCACCGTCGCGCCGGCTGCCCGCCGCCCGATGACTAATGCCGAAATTCTCGCACGTGTGAACGCCAACTACGCGGCACGCACGCGCGGCAATCGCCGAATCAATCGCTACGTCAGCCAGAAAAAAATTGAAGAAGGTTTAAATAAAATTCGGAATTCCGGCGAAAAAGTTGCCGTCGCGGCTGGGCAGCAATTTCAAACGGCGATTCTAATTTCGATACTTAGTGCGATTTCGATTGCTCACGAAAAAAGAAAACTACAAGAGATCAGCGGTGTCGCACCCGAGAGCAAAATCCTTGGCATCGATGGCGGAATGACTTTCGCCGCAGTAAAAGAACTTCCTGGCGCCACCGCAGCACTTCTCGACAGCCCCAGTTTTTATTCGAGTATTTTTGGTTCGATGGCGGCCATGCCAGGCAACATGATTGCCAAGAAAATTCTAGAAAATATTCTCG
>JAYTDP010000329.1:0-9515 GCA_043735865.1 Bdellovibrionales bacterium | reverse complement strand
GTCATTAACATCTTTCTCTGGAGTCAGAACCCAATACAAGTCACCCGGCGTATCGTAATGAAGGCGACTTTTTAATTGGGTCGGCGCAATTTCAGTTCTCTCGACCGTATTTGTCAGAACATTTGAAATCCGATCAGGACGGTTTTCGTGGGGGGCTTCACCTTCGATGGTGAAGTTAATGGTCTGTACGCCGCCGCCATTTCGGCCTTTGGATTTTTTAGGGTCTTCCTTGAACATGAGAATAAGGGTCATATTGAGCGCGCGACCGCGGCGGCCTGGTAAAATTGTGGCGCCAATAAGCTGCGAGAAATTGCCGGCGACTTCAACAACGGTATGGCCCGACGCTACCTTCGTATCGTTATCTGCCGCACCTAGATGAATTAAAATTTGAAAGCGATTGTCGGGCAATTTAAGGCCGGGATTCGGATTGAATGCTATGGCTGTTACTTTGTATTCCGCCGAATAAGAACCCGATGGAAGCTTCTCTTTAGTCACAGTTCGGTCGGCAAGATCGGCTGAAGTTTGCGACGGTATTTTGAGTACAGATCCTTTAATGAAGGTGGGTTCTGTGGTCGCCCCAGGGTAATGGCTAATGTAAAATCCCGATTGGGATTCCGTAGCTCCGGCTTCGCTAAAGAGCTTGTACGTTAATTGCTCACGGATGATTGATTGAGATTCTATGGCCGATAGATAACTTTGGACTATGGTGTTGGTCGTGCGGCTGAGATTGATGAGTGGTGATTTGATTGATTGCGGATTTGGGTGTCCTCGTAATGTCTTTTCCGCGGTCGAAATGTTGTCGAAAAGGATATCAAAATATCGAGATCCGTCAGCCTTTGTCATTTCCATACTCTGAATGCGGTTGCAGAGTTCTTTTGTTGTCATATACTTCGAGTTCAAAGGAAAATACCGGTTGAGCACCACGTTGCCCGCGTTTTCACTAAAAATAAGGGCGTAAGTCATCGGACGATTATAAATGTCTCGAAAACTCACGATCATGTAATGGTCACGCGAGTTTTGATTTTGATCGATGGATAAGAAAACTGCTTGGATTGCTTTTGGTGGGTAGTGAAATACTCCACTTAGATCAAGAGATTGTGCCGAGCTGGTTTGGTTCATGATAATTGCATGAATTTTATTATTGATCGACGCCATCGCCATGCCCATTCCACCCGCAACAGGAGTGACTGGGAAGACTCGGTAGTGGCCTTTTTCGTCGACATCGACTCGGCCCAAAATGCCCGGTGCATCTTTTTTTAACATCTCCGAAGTCACGTCACCGTCAGTGATAGCAACATGAACCGATGCTATTCCGGTCGCCGGATTTACTTTTTGGGCCAAAGCGACTGAACTAGGAGCTGTTCGCGTCGCTGTCGATAGAAGAAGCTGAGACGGAGGGTCATTTACAACCAATTCATCGCGTGCAACATCGTAGTGAGGAATTTCGTAAATGCGCTCTTTAGAGCGCGTGTCTCCCATCACCTTTTTCCCGAAGATTCGGGCGCGTGCTTTTGCCATTTGCGCTCGCCATTTTGAAAGTATCGGATCATCTTGAGGTCTTGGCAGGGCTACGGCATCGAGCTCCGTCAAAGAAAAAACGGTGTCTTTGGCGGGTGAAATGGCAGCGAGCTGAGTCGCCGTATCGTAAAAATCGTAATCGATAACGACAGGATTGGTAACGAGTTCGAATTTGCTTTCATTTTTGGGCGTCTGACGAACAACTGCAGCAATTGTTAGGCCTTTGCCGCCGCTGGCGGTGGGCTGACGTACAGAAATAATGACGGTCTCTGTGCCGTCACCGTTTCCAACTTGTCTGACTCGCAGATCTTCAAGTTTCGTAATTGGGTCAATAGCCACCGGTCGTTTGTTCAATGGATCAAGAATTGGAGTTTCCTTCGATCCTAAAACAACAAAAGAATCGGGTTTGTTTGGCCGACTCTTCTGATTAAACAAGTGTATTTTACCGTCAACGACCGCGATCGCCTCGTTCTTCTCGGTATATCTGCCGATTTCAAAATGATCGATAATGCCCGAGAATCCACGGCTCACGCCGAGCACCTGTCCGGTTAAAACCGGTAACGCGCGTGAAGAGCTACCTGCAAAAGTATAAATACCGGGAGCGAGTTCAGAGTTTGCTTTCATCGTTGCGGTTGCGGGGACCACGACAACATAAGTGTCCTGCTGTGAATGATTACTGCGGACATTGACCTCATACGTTTGTGCGATTGCGAATGTTGAGAAGGAAAAAACCGAAAGAAGCAAAAGAACTACAGAAGGTCTTACACTGCACCGGGTCATAGGGCTGTGGTTGTCTGCATTTCTTCTCATTTCGAATCTCCTAAACAATTAAAATTTAACTTTAAAAGTGGAGCAGGCATCGACAGATGCCCGCTCTACGAACTACGGCTTCGGTTGACGAGCCTTTTTATCGATTTCCATTTTGTACTGAGTGTCGCGCACGAAGCTTAACGCTTCGATAAACGCCTGACGATTGTAACCAAACTTTTCGAGCGAAGATTCAGCAGCAAGTGCACGACGACGAACGGATTCATCGACGTTTTGCCCCTGCATATAGCTGAGCATGCCGTCCATTGCTGTGGTGCTGAGTTGCGAACGAAGAAGCCACTTGCGGATAGCGCGCATAAGCGGTTCGAAAGTGGCGCCACCGGCTCGGGCTTTCCAGCTTTGGAGGCGGCCAAACGGGAACTCTTCGCCATTTTCTTCTTGGTACGATTTCGCGATTTCGTCGAGACGCTTGCGATCGATAGGATGTTGATCGCCCGTCGAAGGGTCGGTGCGATAGTTCGCTTTATCATCTGACGAAATTTCGAGAATCTCTTGTTCGATCTCGCGATAAATGCGATCCGCAACACCCGAATCGCCAGATACGATAGTTGAAATGTCGTCGGTCAAATCCGGAAGGGTGAACGATTGCTTAATCAAGTTGTGAATATTCTGCCAGCGCGTGCGCGGATCAGTTTTGATGTCTTCAAATTCGCCTTCTTTAATCATTTCATAGAACGTTTTCGCAACGACGCTCGGAGTGAGAGTCATGTTGTTCTTCTCGGCGTTTTTAAGGGCGCGCGATAACCAGCGTTCTGCGTCTCGAGCCGAAATCCCTTTGCTGCCTTCATGCAATTTGTGCGTGAGGTAGTCGAGGTCCTTCATTGTGGCCGGTGGTGCTTGCATAGAACGATTGATCAATTTTAAGCGCAATGAAATATCGGTAAAGAAGTTCGCTTGCGTACTGAACTGGTTCAATTCTTCTGCATGTGACGAAATCGCTTTTGGATCCGTGACCAATCGAGTGCCTGCAACTGTCAATGAAAGGAGTTCGAGTGCGCGTGGCGCGATCAGAATTTGCTTATCCGGTGAAGGCGTAAAATAAAGTGCGTAGTGATTGGCTGGAGTCGTGAGGCTGCCGTCTTCAGCTGGCTGTGGATATAATTTATTGAGGTTGGCTTGCTCAAGAGTTTCTGAGCCGAGTTCACGCATCTTAAATAGGCGCTCTACGTTCATGCCGTTGCCGGCCATCCAAACTGCAATTCCTTCGATTAGCGACGGGTGAATCGGTTGGCGCATGGCTTGTTTCGCTAAGCGATCCAAATGGGCATTTGATCCGGCGTCTTCTTTAGCTTCTTCGACGTTCTCGTCATTTGACGAGAGAATCGGAACGATATCGAGAGTGACGGCAGGTGCTCCACCGTATTGAAGATTTCCGTTCTGAGCAATATCGAGAAAGCTATTGCGAAGGTCATGGGCATTACGGAAGAACTCATCCATTAAGAGTCCGCCGCCATCGGCACGAGCGACCACACCATTATAGTTGTAAGCGAACGGGCTTGATGGAGAGAAAACTTCGCGCATCGAGATATTCGGCGACACAAGTAGTTCAGACATGTCTGGATATTTGCCCGCATAACGAACAACTTCAGCAGGCTGGTTCGGGTCACGAACGCGGCGGACAATTTTAACGTGCTTTCGAAGGATATTTACGACTTCTGAATCGGTTAAGCTCTTCTTGTTTGTTTGAGCCGCGTAGTACTTGATGAGTTGATTGAGAATTTCTTGATTCTGAGGGTCAGCCACACGGAATGGGCTAGGCTCGTATCCCGTCATCTCACGAACTTTCGGGCTAGCAAGCGCAATCAATTTGTCTTGGATGGCGCGGGGAAGAAGAACAAACGGGGAGCGCTGGAGAGGTTGAATGTAAAGTTCGTCGCTACCTTCGCGAACTAGCGGTTTCAAGTATGGGATTTCTTCGAGGCCAACCCATTTGAATGTAAACTGATAAAAATCGGGATCAGTTGAAGAAAGGTTTGCGACGACGGTTGAGAGAAGGTTGAGAGTTTCTGTCTTGCCGGTTCCTGGAGGGCCGTAAAGGAGTTGCATGACGCCTTTGTTTTGGCCCGATCCGCGCTTTTCAATAAACTCTGCAACAGTTTCGATAACATCGAATTGACCACGAACGTAGCGCCCGTTTGCTGCCGGAACTCCATCAGAGAAAACAGAATAGTAGTCGTGGGTGACGACTCCGTAAGTAGGGTCTTTAATTTTTTTCGTCGGGTAGTGCTTGATCGCCTGCCAGAATTTTTGTGCGGCATCCATCACGATAGTCGGGTGCTTCACTGCTAGGTTTTTAGCCGGGTCAGCCGAAATCAAATCGTCGATCGTGTACTCTTCGATGAGGGCTTCGGAACTAGTTGAGCTTTCGTTCGCTACGAGTAGTCCGTCGCACTGGCCTTTCAAAAGATCAGCCGCATTTGCCGGGTCTTTTTTCGCAGCTGCATTCGCATCTCCGCTTGGTAGAGTGATTGCGCACGCTAAGGCAAATCCTGCTGTAAGCGAGGCGCGCATTAAAATTGCGGAGATTTTTGAAATCATTTTGGAACCCTTCCCTTGTGAATGAAGCGCAAAGTATTATTTTTTGTCTGATTGTGTCAATTCACATAAATTCAAACGGTATATAGACTTTGCATATTGGGAATCACACGGCGTAGCGACGATGGTCTTAGCTTCAGAGTTTGAGAAAAATTTGATCGATTGAAAATAGGTTCAAAAATTTATTTAAGTCGGGACGCCGGTCGCGCGATGAACATCGGGGCCAGGCTCGACCCCAAGATTGTATGAATTTTTGAAGTCCACGCAACACAATAATTTGCGAGGACATACGATTTTTGATTAACCGAAAACTGGGTTCAAACATTGTCGAAGAGTTAAGCGAGTTTAGTTATGCCGACCCTCGTGAAACCCCTTTCGGTCAATAATTTGACGAATAAATCCTTAGTGCCAAAATCCAGTCTAGAAAGTCAAAAATAATCATTTTTGCTATTGTGCTAAGACCAAAAGTCGGCGAGACTTTTAGTGAGGGCGACTTAGGCCATGGAGGTCTGGGCCGTCTAACACACACACCGTTCACTTATATGGAGGGAGCAAGGATGCTCAGAGATGTACTTCTACAAAAGGGTCTATCGAATCGGGAATCTGAAGTCGCTGAACTAGTGACTAAAGGTCTATCTAACAAAGAAGTTGCGAACCAACTTTTCGTTACCGAAAAAACAGTTAAGTTCCATTTAACTAACATCTATAAAAAGATGAATGTTAAATCGCGCGCACAACTTATCGTATGGTGCTTACCACACATGGGTTTCGTGGAAAAGGAAGCTCCAGCTGCAACTGGAATCCAAGCCCCACAAATCATTGGTGGAGCAGCTCAACAACAGGCGAATACAATTCCTGTTGGCGCATCAATCGTTGGCGGCATTACTCGCGGCAACGGCAACAGCGATCTAGGTCTTTAAGACTTAAGTCCGTTGATCAAATTCAAAACCGAAGGTCACGTTACAACGTGGCCTTTTTACTTTTTGGGTGGAGTCTACTGGACCGTAACTGATATCTTATTCGTCGGCCGGCCGCTCACCAGTACATAGATATCGCCTTGATAGGCAGTACTCGCCATAAAATATCCGATAACCGGCAGATCATCAGTGCCGAATGCCGGCGGAGTGGGCGTCGTGCACATGTCATCCATATAGAGCATACCTTGAGTCGAAATCGGGACCGATACAATTTCATTCGGGTATGGAGTTGTAGGTGGCGGTAGCGAGCCGCCGCTGAGTGAAGTTCGGTCGATGAAATAGGGCGCGCACTGGCCAATCGAAATTGAAGCCGGTCCGAGAATCGTGAACTTATAAGCTTGGCCGCTGCTGCTGAGCACGCCCGCACTTTCGTTACTGATATCGACGGATAATTTGCCGCAATTTTGAAACAGTACGACTGTCATTAATATGATTGTACCGATGGTCGCTTGTTGAATCGCTCTCATTGATTACTTATCGGATGGAAGGCGTCCCCGTATGAGAAAAAAAGTGAATCCATTTCCAGAATTAATCTATTTTTGAGACGCTTGGGACGAAGTTCTTGATCGGCAAGTCTCGAGCGGTCTAGAGTCCGCCCATGAAATTATTAAGTTTACTTTTTGTTTTAAGTTTCGCTCAATCGGCCTCAGCTTTTGACGAAGCGATTTTCTCCCGAATCGCCTATGAGAACTACCAAACTCACCAAGCGATGACTCCAGACGGCGTTGCGCTTAATTATATCGAATTATTAGGAAACGATGGCCAGCCAATTACCAATGGCCGACCTATTCTTCTCATGCATGGTTTTACCAGCAACTTAAATTCGTGGAAGATCGTGGCCGAGGAGTATCGACGTAAAGGTTTGCGTGTCTTTATCGCGAATTGGCGCGGGCATGGACAGGGGCCATCGCGATCGATCGTGAAAGGTGAATCTTTCAACGGTCGCGATGCACGTTACGAGTATGACAATATGGCCATCCACGACGTGCCGACTCTTGTAAAACAAATATATAAACGATGCGGACAGAAAGTGATTTATCAGGGCCATTCAATGGGTGGAATGATGGCCCATTTGGCTTTCGGCGGACTCACTCGAAACCGCAAAGGCGAAGTCGTGCTGTCGGACGCAAAGGCGCGCTGGCTCGAAACGATGGTGGCTGCTTTTATACCAGTCGGCAGCCCGCTCGAGTTGGGTTCTATCGGGACCCTCGGAGAATTGTATTTGAAAGTCGCCGGCATTCGCATGGATCACTCGAATAGTTTATCCGAATATTTGATTCCAAATGCCATTTACGAAGAGATCAAAATGCGCGCGACCTACGAAATCTTGAGAGCGACAGACAAAATGGATGGAACGATAAATATGAAGAATATGACCTTCCGGGAGTACGCGTTTATGTCGAAATACGGAGGCTCCGATGTGCCAACGGCTTTGATCGAGAGTCTCGGCCGTATGGGTAACAGTGAATACGGCTCTGAAGACGGTAAAATTAATTATACTGACTTAAGTTTCCGCCGGGTTGGCCACCGTACTTCGATTCCCACGCTCGTGTTGAGTGCGGACGGGGATTCCCTTGCACTCTTGGCGAGTCAGACTCAGTTCGCACGCGAAAACGCCGTCGCGCACGTGGTGTTAAGAAAGACTGGCCACGTCGATATGTTCACCGGTGAAAACCGAGCTCTGCGAGTCGTTAGCCATACTCTCGATTTTATCCGAACTTTACCGCTATGCGAAGAATTGCTGTCAAAGTAAGCATACCGACTTAACGTTGCGCAATGGCGAACTTAAAATTCATGACGTAGACGAACAAAAATAAGAAGATTTTTGCGAGGAGTACCAATGAACATCGAATCACGTTTTGTTTCAGACTCAGTCGTCACGATGACCGAGCTCGTTCATCCGACCCATACGAATGCGCTTAATTCGGTTTTTGGGGGAGTCATCATGTCTTGGATGGATATCTGCGGAGCAATCGCGGCGCAGCGCCATTCGCGGCGCCCAGTGGTAACCGCTAGCATCGATGCAATGAGCTTTGTTGCCCCGGTGTACATAGGTTGGATCGTCAATTTAAAGGCTTCAATTAATTACGTTTCGAAAACATCGATGGAAGTTGGAGTCCGTGCGGATGCCGAAAATCCAATCGAAGGTAAAACCTTTCATGTGGCATCCGCTTATCTTACTTTTGTTGCTCTCGATAAAACCGGTAAGCCGTCGATTGTTCCGAAGATTGTTCCTCGAAGCGAAGATGAAAAAAGACGTTATGCAGCTGCTGAGCGGCGCCGACAATTTCGATTAAAGCTTCGAGAAGCGGAGACAAAATAATGCGTGTTTTAGGATTTGTACTTTTGTTGACTGGCTTTGGTTTGGGTCTCGGTTCGGGCCAAATTGCATTCGGTCAAGTTGCGGTGCTAACGGCAAAAACGGGAACTCTCCGGGTCGTCAATGGCCGCACGGGAGAAGCGCGTGAATTACGGAGCGGCGACTCGATAACAAAATTCGATAAAATTTCTGTTCCTGAGGGCGGAACCGCTCAATTTGTGTTTTCGAATGGCAATGCCTTGCAGGTGGGAGCCGACTCTTCGATAGCCATAGAAGACTATGAATTTGATAAAATAACGGGGATCGATTACTCCGTTTTAAATTTAGAGAAAGGCAAAGCGCGCTTTTCGAGTCCAAATAGTTATTCTGCCGAAAAAAATTCGGCCATTATAAAAACTTCGAAAATGAAATTAAGCGGCAAAAGTGATTTCAATGTTGTCGTACAGGCGTCAGATGAGAAAACGGAAGCTTTGAATTTAAAAGGTGAGATCGACGCCGGTCTCGATACTGAAAAGCGAAAGCTGACCGTGCTCGAGCCCGTGAAGCCGGGTTTTAAAATTCGTAATAAGACTGCAACGGAATTGTCTGGCGGCGATGGAAAGCCTTTCGCTGATGAAGAGGCCGAGGCCGCTCAACTTGAAGCAACCAAAAAGGAAATGGATTTACCGATTGATCGCGGACCTTACGATTTATTTGCTCGCAACAATCCAAGTTTTGCAACTCGGTACAAGCCAGCTGCTTATCAAGTGCTTCGCCGTCGAATGAAAATGAAAGCCAAAAAATAATTTTTCTTGTGTCGAACTTTTAGACAGGACAGAAAAAAGTTCCCGAATGGGCCCGAAATGGCGCCATTTCTGCTCGTAAAAACCGATCATTGTGCGTGATATTTGCGATGTAGAGTCGAACCGCGGTATAAAGACGTTACGTATTTTTACCAGAGGATATTCGATGAAATCTGTATTTGCGGTTTTGATCTCTTTTACTTCGGTTTTTGCTATGGCCGGACAATTAAAACCTGTTTCGAAGATTAAAGCTGCGACCATTATGGTTCAATCGATCAGCGATCGCGCTTCACGGGAACGCGGTCGATCGCAGCAATTGAATGAGCTTTTTCAGATCGAGATCGCGAAAGTAAACGATTACCTAGATAAAGCAGTTTTAAATCGCGCCGAAGCAATTGAAGTTCGTGAGCTGATCATTTTGGTTTCTAAGACTGTGTTCAATCATCGCATCGAACACAGTATGCATTTAGTTAACAACGAGACGTCAAATGAGCAGATACATAATCTCGTTGCTCTGTCGAAAAGCGAATTGACCCGCTCATCTGGTCAAAGCAA
>JAYTDP010000328.1:0-5010 GCA_043735865.1 Bdellovibrionales bacterium | reverse complement strand
ATAAGCTCGCGGTAGGGTTTCGAATGGAGCATGTCGAGCCCGGTAAAAAACTGAATGATCCCGTAAATGCTGACGATTGAAGTGGCTCCGAAAAGTATTTTAAGAATTTGGTCCCAATAAGGGCGAAAAATCAAAAGTGAGGCGCTCGCGGCATATAAAGTCAGGACGGACCGAGGCGAACCTGCAATCTCTTTTCGCACATCAAAAGAAAAATCCGGCAAGAGAACGGCGCCCAAAATTACGATGAGCCAAAAACCCCACAGAAAGTAATCGGGCCCTAACTTTTTTACTAATCCGCCCCACTTGAACTGACCGAAAATAATGGCCAGAGTGAATAGGGACGCTCCTGCTTCCATCCCTGCGATCGAGCAAGTGAGGCTGACGATGTAAAACACCAAAAGGCCCCATAAAATCTTCGAAAATTTTGGATTCATGAAAGACAAGACTGCCCGATTTTAAATTACAATGCAGCGCTTAACGCGTTCCGAAAGAATCGATTCACACTTAGGCTTTGACTCTAACTGAACGGTCTTTTAAAAAACTTGCGCACCCGTAACGCACAAACTCAATCAAAGGAAGCATACACTATGCGATCACGATTCTTTTATTTCTTGGCTGTAGCCTTATTTGGCTCACTAGCACAGGCCAGCGAAGCTGACTTGGTCTTACCTGACTTTTCTGCCATGTTCGATTTCGGCGGAACTCAAATCGCGGGATCTACTCTATTGTGGATTTCCCTCGCAATTGGCGTAGTCGGATGTTTCTTCGGACTCGTGGAGTTTATGCGGGTTAAAAAATTGCCTGCTCACAAATCACTCACTGAGATTTCTGAGTTGATTTATGAAACGTGCAAAACATATATGATCACCCAAGCTAAATTCTTGGTGGCTCTCGAAATTTTGATCGGCGGATGCATCGTCGTTTATTTCGGCGTTCTACAAGAGAAAGACTTCCCAACTGTTGCGCTGATCCTGATGTGGTCAGTTATGGGGATTCTGGGGTCATTCGGAGTCGCTTGGTTCGGTATCCGCATCAATAACTACGCGAACAGCCGCACCGCTTTCGCCTCCCTCGGTGGCAAGCCTTACAACGTGATGGGCATCCCACTCCAATCAGGTATGTCGATCGGCGTACTTCTCATCTGTATCGAATTAATTTTGATGATTGTGATCTTACTACTCGTTCCTGCTGATCAAGCGGGTGCATGCTTCATCGGTTTCGCGATCGGTGAATCTTTGGGCGCATCTGCACTCCGTATTTGCGGTGGTATCTTCACGAAAATCGCCGACATCGGTTCGGATTTGATGAAAATTGTTTTCAATATCAAAGAAGATGATGCTCGTAATCCAGGTGTAATTGCAGATTGCACCGGCGACAACGCAGGTGACTCTGTCGGCCCCACAGCTGATGGTTTCGAAACTTACGGTGTAACGGGTGTTGCTCTTATTACTTTCATCCTCTTGGCAGTCGGTATGGCTCCAGGGGCAGATGGTAAATTGGCGATCACTCAAAACGGCCATCACCTTCAAGCGCTTTTCATCGTTTGGATTTTCGTGATGCGCGCTTTAATGGTTATTACTTCGATCGTGTCATACTGGGTGAATGGCCTTTACTCCCGCGCACGTTATGCAGATAAAGATCATTTCGATTTCGAAGCTCCTTTGACTTCACTTGTTTGGATCACTTCTATCGTTTCAATCGCGGTCACTTACGGCGTCAGTTACATGATGCTCGAAAGCTACGGCGATCTTTGGTGGAAAATGTCGACTATCATTTCTTGCGGAACAATCGCGGCTGCGATCATCCCGGAGATGACAAAAATCTTCACTTCTTCAAAATCAAAACACGTTGCTGAAATCGTGGCGGCGTCGCGCGAAGGTGGAGCATCCCTCACAATTCTTTCTGGTCTCGTTGCGGGTAACTTCTCAGCGTTCTGGAAGGGCATGGTCATGGTCGGGCTTATGTTCGTAGCTTATGTTACGAGCGGAACCGTTCTTGGCGAATTTATGGCATTCCCAGCGGTATTCGCATTCGGCCTCGTTGCATTTGGTTTCTTGGGTATGGGCCCAGTCACGATCGCAGTCGACTCTTACGGTCCGGTAACAGATAACGCGCAATCCGTCTTTGAGTTGTCACAAATTGAAAACGATCCGCAAGCAGCTGCGGATATTCAACGCGATTACGGCTACAAGCCAAACTTTACTCAAGGTAAGCTCTATCTTGAAGAGAACGATTCGGCGGGTAACACTTTTAAAGCGACGGCAAAACCGGTTCTCATCGGAACAGCAGTCATCGGTGCGACAACAATGATTTTCTCAATTATCTTATTGATGAATTTGAAACTCGATTTGATTGATCCGCGCGTTCTTCTTGGTTTGATTACCGGCGGAGCCGTAGTTTACTGGTTCACTGGCGCGTCTATCCAAGCTGTAACGACTGGCGCTTACCGCGCAGTTGAATACATCAAAGCAAATATCCGCTTGGATTCAGTCGAAAAAGCGTCGGTTGAGTCATCTAAAGAAGTCGTGAAAATTTGCACGCTTTATGCTCAAAAAGGCATGATCAACATCTTCGGAGTGATCTTCTCTTTGACCCTGGCGTTTGCATGTTTCGATGCGACTTTCTTCGCATCTTATTTGATCTCAATCGCAGCTTTCGGTCTTTACCAGGCGATCTTCATGGCGAACGCCGGCGGAGCTTGGGATAACGCGAAAAAAGTCGTTGAAGTCGATTTACGCGAAAAAGGTACGGCTCTCCACGCGGCAACCGTCGTCGGCGATACTGTCGGTGATCCATACAAAGATACGTCTTCAGTTGCTTTGAATCCGATCATCAAGTTCACAACTTTGTTCGGTCTCTTGGCAGTTGAAATTGCCGCTAAAGCCGGTGAAGTTGCGAAATACTACGGTGTCGTATTCTTCTTAATCGGCTTATTCTTTGTATGGCGCTCGTTCTACGGAATGCGTATTTCAACGCAAACTGTACGCGAAGGCGCAGCTACGGCGAAAGCAGCACGCGCTTAATAATAAGAATACGGGAATACTTGAATTCGTGAATACAAGAATTCACATACTGAAAAGCCGCTGGAGACAGCGGCTTTTTTGTTGTGATACCATCTTAAAGAATGAAAAAGACACTTTACGTATTTCGTCACGGAGAAACCGACTGGAACAAAGCGAAGCGCTTCCAAGGGCACTCCGACATCGATTTAAATGAGCTTGGCCGGGCGCAGGCTGAAGTTCTACAGCACTTATTGAAGAGGCTCCGCCCGCAGATTATTTTTTCTTCAGACCTCAGCCGTGCCGTCAATACCGCGAAAATCGCGGCCGCCCTCATCGACGTGCAGATCATCACTACTCCAGATTTGCGTGAAGCAAATCTCGGCGAAATGGAGGGCATGCTACGTGAAGAGATTATTGATAAGTATGGCGAAGGCTTCATTGAAAAGTGGTTTGATCCTGGACATAAAGATTTTGTTTTTCCGGGTGGAGAATCAAAAGTCGACCATCTCGATCGACTGATCCGCACAATCGAAGAATACATGTCTCTCCATCCTGAATATGAACGCTATGGAATTTCAACTCACGGAGGCTCAGTCCATCGACTGATTCACCACTGCTCCAATGCGCCCACTGAACGGATTTTTGTAACCAACGGAACGCTATATGAGATTGAGGTGAATGTCGTAACGGGCGACTGGCATTTTAGAGGCCAACTCAGTTAGTTGGCCAGGGCCAAAAGGATTTCTGCTTTGATGCCGGGCCGACGAGACAAGAAATTTCTAAATTAGCCATAACCATTTCGTTTTTCGGAAATCTCACCGACCAGCTTGGGCTTCCCATGTCGCGATTGTATTTTCGAATTTCATTTACAATGGGGCTTGCAAAAATCGCGTGATAATTTTTGATGCGATTACTTGGACTCCACAATGCCGATCTATTTTCTCGTATTAAAATTCGATTCCCATCATTTATCTGAACTTGAAGTCTAAATCTGTCGTTCAGGATCTCTCCAATAACTCGAAGTTCAACGGATGCCGGAGACAGAACAGCAGTGCCCAAAAATTGCGATCGGTTCGTAAGTCGGTTCATTTGCATGTCGCCTTCAAAGAACTGGGAAACATTTTGAGTTCCAAATTCACCTTCGGAGACCTCGAGTGTATTGCCCTTAAACGTGCATTTCGAAATGCCAAAGTCTGAAGTCAGCGAAGCACTGGCTGTCGGCGCCGACAAAAACAAGGTTAAAAATAAAATGAGGCGATTAGATAGCATCGAGGTTACACGATTGCCAAAACCGTACCATGCAACGACTGAATAGTTTCGATCTGACGGCATAAAACCGTATAAAATTAATAGGTTATACCCAATTAGGCTTCGCCCACAGCCTTTGCTTCTTCGTCGCTTCGATCGGCGCGATAGACAGCCAAAATGATACCCGCGACTCCAGATGCCACGATATCTCGACTAGCGTCGATTAAGGTTAAAACCGAATCCATTTGCATCAACATGTAGTGCATCGACACATTCGGAGCAAGAAAGCCGACTCCGACCATCAAACCAAGGGTCAAACCGCGCTGCCAATCCTCGATAACGGCAATTTGAAACATCCACGAAAGTAAATAGCAGAAAGAGATCGAGCAAAAAACCGAGGCGACAAAAGCGAGGTCGGGATTGTGAAGTTCACCAATCGGTTTATGCAGGCCATCAGCCCACAAGCGCCCCAAAAAATCCGGGTTGTACCAAATGAATCCGACTAGCTGCTGAGCAATAACCGCCGCTAGTACAGCCTTATGATTGAGCTTCATACGGGTTCGAGGTTACGCTTTGGGGTATATGGAAGTACAGCAATTTTTAGTACACATTGTCGTCTACTTAGGAGTCTCGCTTCTCATTGTTCCTATCGCGTTGCGCTTCAAATTAGGTTCGATAATCGGCTATCTGCTCACGGGCATTTTGATTGGCCCGAACATGTTAAAATTTGTTGACGACCCCCACGGCATTTTTGATTTTG
>JAYTDP010000327.1:0-4507 GCA_043735865.1 Bdellovibrionales bacterium | reverse complement strand
GCGCTTTCACTGATTCTACGCTTGGTAGCAGCGGCTCATGTGCATCATACGTGTGATAAAACAAAAAAAACGGTTTTTTCTTTGAGCGATTTGCAATTCGCGTGATCGCGTCGGGAATAGTTTTGCGCATTTTTTTATCGGCAAATACAAAAGTTTTATTGGGCGCTGCTTGAAATTGATCGAAGCCGCGCGCAAATCCATGCGCCTCGTCCACAAAAAGGCCATCAGTGATTCCGACCGTAGAGTAGCCCTGCTTTTTAAGAATTTCAGCTAGAGTTGGATATTCGGCGGGGATCTGGTCAGCCTGGCCGTTCACCCGCATGACCCAAGGATATTGTCCGGTCATCATCGCCGCGTGTGCGGGGAGTGTCCAGGGCGCGGGCGTGTACGCGTTGAGATAAACCCGATTGCTTTTTGCAAACGCATCTAGGTTCGGAGTCGCCGACGGCTTCGCGCCATACATTCCGAGTGGTCGAATCCCAACGGTATCGAGTGAAATTAAAACGACATTGCATTTCTCGCAAGTGGCCCAAACGGGGGTGGCAGACAAAGAGAGAAGGAGAAAGAGTAGGCGCATGAAAAATCTTAACTACCGTAGTTTCGATAGGCCAATTAGATTTGGTTTGGCCCAGCACGAGGTCTAGGGGCGGCCGGAATGTCTAGAACTGGGCTAGTCCGTATCGAAATCGCAAACTGCTATTTGTGAAAAGCCGTAGCATTGTGGAATGAAAACATTCAATATTCGCTTCGTCGTTCTCGCGTGCATCTTGACGTCATTTCGATTTGCTCACGCATCCGAAATTTATAAATTAAACGATGTCGGGCGCTTTCAGTCCTTTTCTGCGCAGATTAATGCGACTGAGATCGAAGACGCGATTCCGCAAATCGGGATCGTGATTTTAAAAAACAAGACAACCAAAAATGGTTGGGTTCATCTCGGGCAACCGGGTTTAATTCACATAACGACCCCGGCACCCACTGCGCCCAAAAGGTTATGGGGCTTAAAAGCCATTAATGTCGAGCAGGCATGGACGAAGACTTTGGGCGAAGGAATTATCGTTGCAGTCTCAGACACCGGCGTCGATTCGGATCACCCGGATTTAGCCGAGAACATGTGGCACAACCCGAAAGAAATCCCGAACGGAATCGACGACGATAAAAATGGTTTCATCGACGACATTTACGGCTGGGATTTCGTAAAGAAAAAACCGTCGGGAACAGATCATCATTTTCATGGCACGCACGTGGCTGGAACAATCGCGGCGCGAATTTCAAAAAAAATGGCCGGCGTAGCACCAAAAGCTCAGATTATGGATGTCTCTTTTTTAGATAGCAGTGGTTCGGGAGACGAAGTCGCCGCCGCTAAAACAATTATTTATGCCGCTGATAATGGAGCGAAAATTGTGAATTGCAGCTGGGGGACAACGGGCCAAATCCCAGTCGTGGCCGAAGCCATTAAATATGCTCTTTCAAAAGGGACCCTCGTCATCGCAGCGGCCGGGAATGACAGTATGAATACTGATCGCCACGCGGATTCTCCGTCTGGTGAAGACGTTGAGAATATTATTTCGGTCGGTTCAACATCGTCGGCAAGTGGCGGGATGTCGAGCTTCTCAAATTATGGGGCAAAGACCGTCGACCTCGCGGCGCCCGGAAGCGAGATTTTTAGCACTGCGCCAAGCGGTAAATCGGCTCGCTACCAAACCTTAAGTGGTACCTCGATGGCAACTCCACATGTGTCGGGAGCAGCGGCTCTCGTCTGGTCGAGGGATCCAAAAATGAGTTGGCTCGAAGTGAAAGAGCGCCTCATGAAAACTTCAATTCCGAACAGAAATTGGACGGGCAAATCGGTGAGCGGCGGCGTGATGAATGTGGGCCGAGCGGTCGAGCCCTGATCCGTCATTCGACGCAAGATGAAGGTCGGTCTATGCGTCGCATGGCCGATGCGACTACTCCTAATTTTTGACAACTTTAAAGAACACACACGGAGGAAAAAAGATGAGAGTACTGTTTATTTTGGCAGCTATTGGTTTTGGTTCGAGTGCGATGGCGGAGCCCGCTTATTGTGATCCAGCACAGTTCGGTAAATATGAAGTGAAATATAATGGACGTCGACCGTCCAACCTCCACGTTTATAAGTTAGGCCGCTTAACCGTTGCAGGTATGGCCGTCGGAAACTCGAACACGACAGATGTAATTGATTTGGCACAGGCGATTTCAAAATCGAATGTTTCGGAAAAATTTTGTACTTGGTATCTCAACAATGGAAACCCGCAAGCGGGCCGTGCGTTTAATTGGCATCCGTTACCGCGCCCAACCGGCAGCAGCTATAAACAGATGGGCGACGCCTTTATGAAAGAGTTGGGAGATCAATTCGATCAAGCCCCGGTCAACTTTGTATCGTGCGCTGTAAACGAAGGTTATCTTGCTTTAGGATGCGACGGCATGAAGCATCGCGGCCCTTCAGTTTTTGCCATGTTTTTAGCCTACTCGGGGTGTACTCCGGCCCACGCGGCGGTCATTGCCACCAATATTTGGGGTAACAATGGAATTACGACCGAAATGCGGACCGCCCTTGCTCAGCGGGCGGCGGCAGTTGCGGCAGCTCATCCTGCGATTGCGAGACAACTTCAAGCTGTGATGGCTCCAGTCAAAAGATAAATGTTTTGATGCCGCCCCTGGTTTTATTTGGATTTCAGCGAAAAGTTGGAGGAAAATAAAACCGGAGGCGAGACATGAGTCCATTCAATGAAAAACTCACATTGCGCCACGAAATTCGCGCGTTAACCAATCAAGAACGCGTTCTCTACGGATTTATTTTTATCGCGCTCATTTCTTTTGTCTATTGGGATATCAGTGCCGATATCGCGCAAGAAAATTCTCTTTTACATATCACCGTCGATTTGTGTTTCGGAGCCACTTCGTGTTTGGCCGTTTTGCTTCTTGCTGCGCGCACGGGCCGACTGCGTATTTTGTCGCGAGCCTGGATGGAAAAGACCGCAAACGAGAGTGCTGTTGTGTCAGCTGAGGCCTCAGAGTGGAAATTGCGAGCCGAGCAACTCCAGGCGGGTGTGTCGGAAGAAATCGATCGTCGAATGAGCGAATGGAAATTGAGCGAGGCTGAAAAAGAAATCGGTTTACTACTCATGAAAGGGTTAAGCATTCGCGAAATCGGCGATGTTCGCGGAACATCTGAGCGCACCGTTCGCCAGCAGTCGCTTTCTATTTACGCGAAAGCCGAAGTCGCTGGCCGCGCCGAGCTATCTGCTTATTTTATGGAAGATTTTTTAGATCGTAAAGAAAGCCACACTCCTCACTAGTATTAAGGAGTTCTAACACTTTCTGAACAGGACCTTTTTCAATTGCAACGCTATATTTTCTAATGAAATTATGACATAACCTATCAAATCGTCAAAAAGGGCAGCGCGTGCGAGATTCTGAAATAGACAAATCCGATCTTCTTGAAAACGCTCTCGACGCAATCGTCGGTGTCGACGAAAACAATATTGTGAGTTTTTGGAACAAAAATGCCGAGGCCATATTTGGCTGGAGCAAGTCCGAAATCATCGGTCGGGACATGACCGACATGATAATGCCCAAGGAATACCGCGAACGGCATCGCATGGGCATGCGCCGGTTTATTTCTACGGGAATTGCGAAAATTCAAAACAAGCGAATTGAAATCCCGGGATTAAGAAAAAACGGGGAAGAATTCCCGATGGAACTTACGGTTTCGTCAATCAAGGCTGACGGTAGTTATCGCTTCTATTCTTTCATGCGCGACATTACCGAGCAAAAAAATGCCGAACTCAAGCTGACCGAAAGCCAAGATGAATTGCGGAGTTTCGCCAATTCTGTGCCACTGCTGGCATGGATGGCCCACCCAAATGGCGATATTTTTTGGTACAACGACCGATGGTACGAGTATACCGGAACAACGGCTGCCGAAATGGAAGGGTGGGGTTGGACAGCTGTTCATCATCCCAAAGTCCTACCTTCAGTAATGGAACGATGGACCGGTTCGATTGCGGCGGGAACCAGCTTTGAAATGGTTTTCCCTCTGAAGGCGAAGTCGGGAGAATACCGATCATTCCTGACCAGGGCGTATCCTCAGAAATCGACATCTGGCCAAATCATTCGTTGGTTCGGTACGAACACCGACATCGAAGACAGTGTTCGAGCTGAAAAGCAGGCTCAGGCAGACAAAGAACGTTTAAGCTTTGCGCTTTCGAGTGCGAATATGGGTGCATGGTCACTCGATTTAGAATCCGGACGTGCCACTCTTTCAGACGAATTGCTCAAAATTATTGGAAGTTCAAAAGAGCAAGGGACGCCTGCAGAAATCATTTCTGAAGCCGTTCATCCCGACGATCAGGCTCGTACGACAGACGTTCTTAACACCGCAATCGCTGAAAATAAGCAATACTTCGATGAGTACCGAATTGTGCGGCCCGACGGCACTGTACGTTGGGTTTCGTCGCAGGGTATGGCGACATACGGGCAAGAC
>JAYTDP010000326.1:0-1507 GCA_043735865.1 Bdellovibrionales bacterium | reverse complement strand
CCCATGCTTCGGTAAACCATTTCAGATGTAGCATTAGACGTCTTGCCGACCGGAACATTTTCGCCCGAAGCCTGAATCCGTGACGCTACCTGCGACGCCGAAACCTCATAGGCTTTCAGTTTCGCGCGGTCCAGATTGACTTGGATTTCGCGTCTCCTTCCGCCCGATATTTCGACCAGGCCCACCTGCGGCACCTGTTCAAGTTTCGGCCGAATATCTTCATTTGCAAAATCGAATAAGTCTTTGGGCTCGAGGTCAGCGGATAAAGCCAAAGTCAGCACTGGTTGGTCAGCCGGATCAATTCGGCGAATGATCGGCTCATCGATTTCTTTCGGAAGATTTCGGCGCGCGCGCGTGATGGCCGCGCGGATTTGATCTTCGGCATATTTAATATCAGTCTCGAGATAAAATTCGGCAACGATGATACCGACGCCCTCTTGACCGATTCCGGACATACGCTTTAAGCCCGAAATAGTTGAAATTTCATTTTCGAGAGGCTTCACGATAAGGGTTTCAATCTCGGCAGGACCAGCTCCCCGATAAGGGACGCTCACCGTGATGACCGGAAAGGTCACATTCGGAAACAAGTCGACCGCCATTCGCGACATAAAAATTAATCCGGCCACGATTAAAAGAACCAGTATACTTGTGATAAACACGGGTCGTTTAATTGAGAGCGATGCTAAATCCATGTCTATTCTCCGCGGTACAAGCTAAGGTCGTTAATTTGGTTCAATAGTTCATTTTGGTATTGAATGACGCTCAATCGTGAAGCCACGTATTGCTGCTCGTACTGCAGAACTTGAAATAACGTAGTTCGTCCACGACGGTGACGGGACCGCTCACGCTCCAACTGTTCTTTTTGCGTCGCCTGTAGCTTTTTCGAAAGGTCAAAACGCTTTTGTGTATTTTGCAACCGAGCAATGAGATTCATTTGATCGCGCTCGGCTTCTTGATAAAGGCGCTTCAACCGAAGTCCTGCGGCTTCGACTTCCTGGCCGTAGCCGCTTTTTACGACCGAGGTTTTCCAGAATAATAGGCCAGCTCGAAATCGAACTCCGATCATGTACGCCGGATGATCGCCATTCCAAGCGTCATTGTTCGCCTCTGTCATTGTTCCACTGGCCGTGCCAGATTGTGGATCAAGTCCGTTAAGAGAATATTTGCCATAAACATCAAGAGTTGGGGTTAGGCGTTCTCGATCAAGCTTTGCTTGGGATTCGGCCGCTTTCAGCTGCGCATCGGCGATGCGCAATTCATCTGATAGAATCGCACTATTGAAATCAAGTTTTGAAGGAACCGCCGGCATTGGTGCTTCGAGATCATCGGCAACTTGGTCATTCGCAACCCCCCGCAAAGAGTTAAACGCACGGCTCGCTTCGCGAACTTCATCTTCGGCCTTGAGAAGTTCGAGCTGACGTAATTCTTGCGCCGCACGCGCTTGAATCATATCTGAATCGTCGCCTAGTTCGTTCGCTGCACGACCTCGCGCCCAGGTAAAAATTTT
>JAYTDP010000325.1:0-2876 GCA_043735865.1 Bdellovibrionales bacterium | reverse complement strand
GACTGGGGAGAGGCCGTGGTCGATAACTGCACGAGTTCTGAGGCGCCGGATGTCCTTACGATCGAATGTATAGGCCAAAATAAGATTTTAGGCCCCGGCGGTGGCGTCGAGCTAACGGCCCCTTACAGCTGCGTGTTTACTTTTCAAAAATCAACCAACGGCTCTTACGAAATTGCCGAATCCAACATCAATTGCTACTAAACAGGAGATCACATGAAACTTTTAAATCTTTCTCTCACTCTTTTTGTACTCAGCTTCAATCAATTTGCATCGGCATCGACCACCGCAAATTACTATCGCGTCTGGCAGGGCTTCAAACAACCCGATCTCACGACTTCGCAATTTCTTTCACGCCTGCCAGAATTTATGAATGCGACCACGCAAGTGTACGGAAATGTACTCAATCAATATCAAGTTGCGGTGCCGCCAGAAACAAAACCACAGTTCGTGCCCGATGAGTTTGCGCTCATTTCTTTGCCCGACGAAGCGATTTACCGCGAAATCCGTGCGACACCGCAAGGTACCGCCTACGCCGAATCACATTGGCAGATTTTCGATAAAACAAATTCGAAAAGTGCACCACTCGACATCGTTGTGCCGGAAATTCTCGAAAGCGGACATGCTTATAACGTTTTGAATGCGCGGAACGATTGGAGTTCGGGTACGACAACTTTCTTTTTAGGCTTAAGAAAATCGGGGCAGAATCCTCAGCAATTCTTAAAAAAATTAAGCGAGCATATTCTGCTTGTCGCGAAAACACTAAAGCCGCTCGGACTTAAAGGCTACATCATTATCGCTGACGAAAATTATGAAGCAGCTTACATGAACTGGACGTCTCCTGAAGAAATGAATCAAGCATTTACTTTGGCTCAAGGAAAAGCAGTCGCGACCGAAGCCTCGACTTTCTTAAATACTCTACAATGGACGCCCGAAATTTCATTTAACGGCAAGCACGTTAGCCCGGGTCAGTTTTATAAGGCAATCTACTAAAGTCTAGTCTTCCGGCATGCGCGCAAAGTTCTAGCCATAAATAAATAATGTTGAGAGTATTTCAGAATGCAATATTTAAAAATTCATAGATTCGCGTTTTGTTTTGTCTTTGGAATCACCCTTTCTGCAGGTCACGCATTCGCCGGCTGGACGGCGTATGCCGATTTCACCGGGTGTCCCAGCCATATTAAAGCAACTCAAGGTTCGGAAGGTCCATTCGGTTCTGAATCGTCGTGCCTTTCGCGAGTAAGGGAAGTCGAAAGTTCGCAGAATATGTCGTGCGTGAGATACGCGTGCCGAGAGACAGGTGGCGGTTCAAGTAATGAAGCTGCGCCTCAGGCTGGCCACGAAATGGACAAACACATCGGCACCGCTATCTCTGCCGGAATCTCAGGCGATATTTCAGCAACCGATGCCGTCGGCCTCGTGGGAATGGGCCTTGTGGGGAACGCGCTCTTGAGTCCATCGACTCCCGAAAGGCCAAAGACTTATGCAGAAATAGAAGCCGAGCGCGTTGCGGCCGAACGTGCCGCAATTGAAACCGCTCGCCGCGAGCGCGAAAAGGAAGCGCGAAAAGATGCGCGTGCCGATTCGATGCTTGCACTTCTCGACCCGATTCCGAAGGCACCCGAAGAAGAACCGGCAAGATCAAATGACTATAAAAAAGGATTTGAGCACGCGAGCGGTTGTTTCTCGCAAAACTCGGGCCCTTCTTGTTCGGGCAAATCTGCGGCAGATCAACAAATATGTATTGAAGCTTATCGCGCCGGTTACGACGCTGGTGATCGCTTAAGAAAAATGGCAATGGAAGAAGCCTATCAGGCGGGCTTAAGCGCCGGCGCCAAAGGCGAGCGACAGAATGGCGGCGCAGATGCTCGGGCTGACGGCCCCTGCCGAATGGAATGGATTCAAAGCTATGATCGCGGGCATGTCCAAGGAAAAAACAGAAAGGCAGGCAAATAAATGAATAATTTTATTTTGCTTTCTCTCATACTGACTGTTTTTGCATCGGGAAGTTTCGCACAAACACCGGTAGCCCCGGCGGGCGTTAAAGCAGCCATTGAGCATCAAGATCTCGCGCGCGCTTTTGTTGCGAAAAAAAATTGGCAGAAAGCTCGGGAAGAAGCAAAACTTGCGACTGCCGCAGCTCCTGCCTCAGAACTAAATCGCGATTCCTGGCTTATTTTAGCGACAACTGAAGAGCGCCTAGAGAATTTTTCTGAGGCGACCGATGCTTACGCAAAATATCTTTCACTTTCTCCCGCCCCGAAAAAGAAAGCGATTGTGCAGGACCGATTGACCGAGCTTGAAATAAAAGTCGACAGATACAAAAGGTACAAATGGGGGAGATGGTCGATGGCGGCCGTACTAGGAACCTCCCCGACTTTTAATTCGAAAACGACAGACCAAATTGATAGCAGCATGTCATCCGCGATGGATTTGGGATTTCGTATCAATGGACTTACTTTTGGATTTAAGAAAGGGGTCGGGAAAGCGGGAGCATTTACGGCTCCAACCAATACGACGGCAAATCCTCCCTACGGAAATGTCGCCGCCGGATCCCGCCATGTCATTGAAGAACTTTATTTTCAATACGATTTTGATTTAACGAATCAAGCCGAACGATCGCAAATGGTCTGGACAATCCCGCTCTATATGGCCGGAGTGGCCAACAGCGTACGCACAGAAACGAGTCCTAAAAAACTCTATGTTTCCTATGGGTACGACATTGCAACCGGATTGAACCTTGGTTTTTATACGAAGAGCGCCATTAGTTTTGATCTAGGGGTACTTTATCACTTGGGGATTCCGTTCACCGCTATGCAAAGTTCAGACGACCTGGCCCCGATCAAAACCACTTCCGGCGAAGATGTCGGCGGAGCCAC
>JAYTDP010000324.1:0-4699 GCA_043735865.1 Bdellovibrionales bacterium | reverse complement strand
ATGCATCGCGCTCTCGAGTGCGGGTTTCCGGCTGATCGAATTGTTTTCTCTGGAGTCGGCAAAAGTGAAAGCGAAATCAAAGACGCCCTTTCAAAGGGTGTGAAGCAGTTGAATGTCGAAAGCGCGCCTGAGCTTTTGCGAGTCGCACGTATCGCGCGAGATCTAGCGCTACCTGAACGCCGCGCGCGAGTCGCGTTGCGCGTGAATCCCGATGTAAACCCCGAGACTCATCCGCATATTACGACCGGCTTTAGAGAAAATAAATTTGGTCTTGATTTCGAAGAGCTCGATGGACTAATCCCAATTTGTGAAGCCGAACGAAAACATCTTGAGCTGGTAGGTCTAACACTTCACATCGGCTCGCAAATTCGGACGGCAAAGCCATTTCACGAAGCGATCGAAAAAACTTTAAAACTCTATGACAAGTTTAAGCAAAAGGGCTTTGTCCTCGAGAGTTTCGATATTGGCGGTGGATTCGGTATCGATTATGAAAAAGAGGATTTGGCGGGTGAAGAGCGCGAGTTTTCTCTTTATGCTCAACAAGTTTTGAAAAGTCTCGAAGGCAAAGTAAAATCGATTCTTTGCGAGCCGGGCCGGTTCTTGGTCGGGCATTTCGGAATTTTGGTGAGCCAAGTTCAATATGTAAAGCGAACTCCTCATAAAAAATTCGTTATTTTAAATACGGGGATGAATCACATCATGCGTCCGGCACTCTACGAGGCCTTCCACCGCATCGAGCCTCTTCATTGTGATGCGGGAGCAGAAGCGGAAGCATTCGACGTTGTAGGTCCAATCTGTGAGTCCACCGACGTACTCGGCAAAAACCGCCAATTGCCGAAAACTGTGATCGAGGGCGATTGGCTCGCAATTCTCGACGCCGGTGCTTACGGCGCTGTTATGGCGAGTGATTATAATTTGCATCCGCGCCCAGTCGAAATCGTAGTTTCAAAAGGCCGCATCGTCACTTGAGGACAACATGGAAAGCACCGTAAAAAAATTGTGGCAGTACTTTTTGAGGGGCGTTCTCACGCTCTTACCATTCGGCTTAACGATTTATGTGCTGCTTATCTTTCTAATTTGGTCCGAGGCTACCTTTGCATTGGCGATAACCTGGGCTCTCGGCGAATACTACATTCCGGGAATGGGGCTTATCTTCGGCATCATACTGATCTGCCTTCTCGGATTTTTAATTTCGCATCAGCGTAGCGGCACCATCTTTTCTTTTCTCGAGGTCCCGTTTAAAAATGTCCCGATCGTGAAAAGCATTTATTCGGCCGTAAAAAATTTGGCAGATTATTTTTCCCCGGATGCTGAACACAAATCGCAAGTTGTCGTTGTGCGCTGGCCAAACATGGATATTCAAATGGTGGGATTTCTCACTCGTCCAGACTTGAAAACTCTCCCGCAGGAACTCGATCGAGATTCTAAGGTGGCGGTTTATTTTCCGATGAGTTACCAGATCGGCGGCTACACATTATTCGTACCCAAGTCCTGGGTAACAAAAACGAATATGCCGACCGAAGTGGCGATGCGTTCGGCTCTCACAGCGTGGATGCCGTCCCGCGACGACTGAAAGGTGCCTCTCTCCGTTTTTGCGACTATGTGGGTCGCAAAAACGGAGAGAGGCACCTAAATGTCCACGGCCACGACCGGGCGTATGGGGATTGGGCTCATGAACCGCGCAGCGAGCATCTGGAAATTATCATTGATATCTGTCGCCAATATTTGGAGATCGCCCGGAATGGTGCGACTAGTGCGAAGAATTCGAGCTTCATCAAGATCACGCCTTATGATTTGAATTAAAGCCTCGCTCGATTGTACGAGCTGAATATTCGGCCCTGTTACTTTCTCGATCGCTTTTCTTAAAATCGGGTAGTGAGTGCAGCCTAAAATTAAAGTGTCGATGCCCGATGCGAGCAGTGGAGAAACGTAGCGAAACACGATTAGATTTGTGATTGGGTCATCATCCCATCCTTCTTCAACGAGCGGAACTAACAAAGGACACGCCTGCTGAAATACTTTAATGTCGGGATTAATGCGTTCAATCGCTCTCACGTAAGAGTTTTGGGTTACAGTCGCGCGAGTTGCCATAACGCCAATGCGTTTCATTTCTGAAGCTCCGGCCGCCCGCAATGATCCAGGATCAATCACATTATAAACAGGAACTATTGGATCAATCATATGCAAAATCCCCGACGCTGAATTACAAGCGACGACGACAGCTTTCACATTTCGACTGGCTAAATAAGCAATGTTTCGTTCAGTGTAGCGAGCTATGGTACTAGGAGATTTGCTCCCGTAAGGGATCCTGGCGGTATCGCCGAGGTAAATAAAACTTTCGAGAGGAAAAGCTTCGACCAATGCTTTTAAAACGGTTAGGCCACCAAGACCTGAGTCGAAAACGCCGATGGGTAAATCCGCTTTATCCATTTCAACCGTTCAGGTAAAGATCAGGCCAAAGCTTCTCATCCTAAGATGCCGTGGCCCTAAAAAATTGGGGAGACTTTTAAATCTCCCCAATGACTACTTCTTAACAGTAGGTTAAACGCAAAATGTCAGTCAAAAAAAGATGCGAAACCTAGACCTATCTCACGCCGTGGGCGCGCGACTCGTGATAACCCTGCGAACTCATCTCAAGAAACACAGCTTTGTCGCGGATTTCTGAAACGCTTAAAGCGTTGATGTAACTCATGCCCGAGCGTAAGCCGCCCGACATTTCGTTGATCACATCAGATACATGCCCTTTAATTGGAACGAGAGTCATCTCGCCTTCAGGAGCCATGCCTTCCGGCACTTCTCCACGCCAAGATACTTGCGCCGACTTCGAGGCCATCCCACGATACTCTTTTTTACCGTGACGAATCGGACCCGGAGTCTCAAGAGTTCCTGAAAGAATACTTCCTAACATCACGGAATCAGCGCCCGCTGCCAATGCTTTCACGGCGTCACCAGAAGTTTTAATTCCCCCATCCGCGATCAATGGAACACCTGCCGCAATCGCGACTTCCGCACACAAAGCAACAGCAGTGAGCTGCGGAACTCCGCAGCCAGTAATTACGCGAGTCGTGCACATGGAGCCTGGACCAATCCCAACTTTAATTGCATCCGCACCGGCTTCGATCAAATCGTGGGCGGCAGCCGGAGTCGCAATATTTCCGGCAATCACATCAACTTGCGGGAAGGTGTCTTTTAACCACTTCAATGTTTCGAGCATTGCGACCGAATGCCCATGAGCGATATCGATCGTAATGACATTTACGCCCGCAGAAACGAGAGCTTTTGCGCGATCCTTAAACTCATTGTTCACACCTATTGATGCTCCGATATTGCGAGCGCCGGCTTCACGAATGCGTTCTACTTGCGCCGCTTGATCCGAAATCGACATAAATCGGTGAAGAATCCCGAACCCGCCTTGGTTATGCATCGCGATCGCCATGTCGGCTTCGGTTACCGTATCCATATTCGCAGAAACGAAAGGTTTTGAGATGCTAATATTTTTTGTCAATCGAGTGGTCAAATCCGGATCGCGGCGTGATCGCACATCTGACTTTTGTGGGTAGCAAAGAACATCATCGTAAGTGAGTGCGCGGCCGCGGTGTTTGATGTGTTGCCAGTTAAATAACAGTTCCATGGGAGCTCCCTTGAAGGTCATTGTGGTCTTGCATTTCGCCCTTATCTCTTAGCTCATAAATGCGAAACAGTAAAATGGCGAAGTAGAGGCCCACGGCCTCAAATGCCAATAAGACCACAATGGCCATGGAAGGGTTCGATAGGAATGTAAAATGATCTCGGAGTTTACTCCTCCACAATTCGAAAATAGACATAATTCCGAATAAAACGACGAGAATCCATGTGACCCCTTTAGCCAAAAGATAGGATCTCTGGAGTGCATCAACGTGCCCGGCTTTGTACTTTGGATCGATCAATACAATATAAGAAACGAATGAATAGCGAAGATAATAAAGTGCCGATGGGGCCAGCATAATCAGGAGTAGCAATGCGACCGAAACAACATTCGAATCGACGGCACCGGTCGAACGAAGCGTGTCCATGCTGAATGCGATTTCATTTCGTTTCAAAAATCCGATGGCCATCAAGATAAGGCTTACGGCAATTCCCGCGGCGACTCCTGCAATTAGAAGCAAAAGACATTTCGCAAACGCGCGCAAATTTTCGAGAGTATACGGCCACAAAGTTTCAGCCGAAAAAACCCAAATGCTTTTACGGGGAGCACCGGTTTCGTATTCCATCATTCGTAACGGGATGAGAAGGGTATAAAAAACGGCCATCGTCAGACTCGTCAGCATGAGGCCGATCTTCGCACCCATATTCAGGCTTGTGTTGCCTGATGTCATTTTGTCCCAGTAGAGAAAATACTGTTCGGCCATCTCAGCGCCGATCGCAAATCCCATGATCAAGCCCACATTGTCTTTCAAGAATCGCACATAGATCGACCCAGTTAATTTGAGAGCTCTTTTTAGAAGCGAAAGACTGTCGCCGAAAGTGATTTTCTTTTTGAAAAGTTTCTGCAAGCTGAACCCCAATTATGTTGTCATTTGAATCTGGCATTCTTATATTGCTCTTCATTCAATGACAATGCCCCGGTGGCGAAATTGGTAGACGCACAGGACTTAAAATCCTGGGACTCCCTCACGGGATCGTGCCGGTTCAAGTCCGGCCCGGGGCACCAATTCGCGTT
>JAYTDP010000323.1:0-4760 GCA_043735865.1 Bdellovibrionales bacterium | reverse complement strand
TGGGCCATCACTTGCTCGCGTTTTTTCTTATCTTCTTCAGAGTGTGCTTCGGCATCTTTTACCATGCGC
This sequence comes from Bdellovibrionales bacterium, assembly GCA_043735865.1. GTDB lineage: Bacteria > Bdellovibrionota > Bdellovibrionia > Bdellovibrionales > UBA1609 > CAYHVK01. The sequence continues at coordinate 4,691 of JAYTDP010000323.1, read as the reverse complement.
TTCACTTCGTCCTCAGAAAGACCCGATTTCGCCGTGATCTTAATTTGTTGTTCTTTGCCCGTACCGACGTCTTTAGCTGATACGTTTAAGATACCGTTCGCATCCAAATCGAATGTCACTTCAATTTGTGGAACACCACGAGGAGCGGACGGAATACCCACGAGTTCAAAACGACCGAGAGATTTATTGTCGGCCGACATTTCGCGCTCACCCTGCAAGACGTGAACGTCGACGCTTGTTTGATTATCTGCAGCCGTCGAGAACGTTTGCGATTTACGAGTTGGAATCGTCGTGTTGCGCTCGATGAGTTTCGTCATCACGCCGCCCATTGTTTCGATACCAAGAGAAAGTGGAGTGACGTCGAGAAGGAGAACGTCTTTCACGTCTCCAGCCAAGACCCCACCCTGAACCGCAGCACCGATAGCCACAACTTCATCTGGATTCACAGAGCGATTTGGTTCTTTGCCGAATAGTTTTTTTACCGCTTCTTGAATTTTCGGAATACGCGTCGAACCACCCACCAATACGACTTCGTCAATATCGGCAGCCGTCATACCCGCATCTTTTAAACATTTACGAGCTGGCTCTAACGAGCGCTCGATCAAGTCTTCGACCATTTGCTCGAATTTAGCCCGAGTTAATTTAACAGCCAAATGTTTTGGTCCGTTTTGATCGGCCGTAATAAACGGGAGATTAATTTCAGTTTCGTGAACTGATGACAATTCGACTTTTGCTTTTTCTGAAGCTTCACGCAAACGTTGAAGAGCCATTTTATCGTTGCGTAGATCGATTGCATTTTCTTTTCGGAATTCTTCGATGAGCCATTCGAGAATTTTTTGGTCGAAGTTATCTCCGCCAAGATGAGTGTCACCGTTGGTTGCTTTCACTTCGACGACGTTATCGCCCACTTCGAGAATCGAGATATCAAATGTACCTCCCCCGAAATCGTAGATCGCAATTTTTTCGTCTTTCTTTTTATCGAGACCGTATGCGAGAGCGGCAGCCGTCGGCTCATTGATAATACGACGAACATTCAAGCCTGCAATTTTGCCGGCATCTTTTGTCGCCTGACGTTGGCTATCATTGAAATAAGCTGGAACAGTGATGACCGCTTCCGTCACTTCATGACCAAGATAATTTTCTGCTACTTTTTTAAGTTTACCGAGTACCGCCGCCGCGATTTCTTCAGCTGAAACTTGTTTGCCGCGAATGTCGAACGCGCAGTCCGAACCTTTGGCGATCACTTTATAGGGAACGAGTTTAATTTCTTCAGTCACTTCGCTGAAACGACGTCCTATAAAACGCTTTGATGAGTAAATTGTATTTTCAGGATTTGTGACCGCCTGACGTTTTGCGATTTGACCGACGATTTTATCGCCATCTTTCGTGTAGGCGACAACCGAAGGGGTCGTGCGACCACCCTCTTCATTGACGAGAACCTTTGCTTCTCCGCCTTCCATGACCGCCACACATGAGTTCGTGGTTCCCAAATCGATACCAATAATTTTAGACATTTTTCATACCTCCAAATGCTGACAACTCTAATCTGTGTCCGAACTGCTCGACGTCAAGTTCGGCTTCAACGGGACGAGTGCTTGTATCCCTATAAAACGAAGGGGAATAGCTATTTTTTGCGCCCGAAAAATCCACCCGATTCGGGTTCATTGACGGACTCGCCTTTTTCTTTCGCAATTTCGCGAAGAAGCTCTTCTTCGCGGCGTGTCAATTTTTTCGGCATATCAATATCAACGTGAACAATAAAATCGCCACGTCGAGGCGATCTTAATGAAGGGAGTCCTTTTTCTTTTACTACAACAGTGTCGCCCGAGGCGATACCGGGCTTCACTTCGACTCGCACGGGCTCGTCAATGCCCGGGACTTCAACGTCTGCACCGAGTATTGCCTGCAAATACGAGATGTCCGCACGCGTGTGAAGCGTCTGTCCTTCACGCTCGAATCGATCGTCCGCGCGAACCTGAATTTGAACGTAAAGATCGCCGGCTGGTCCGCCGAGAGCTCCGGGCTCACCTTCATTGGTCAGTCGAAGTTGAGTGCCGGTGTCGACACCCGCAGGAACGCTGATACTTAATTTTTTCTTTAAAGGAGTTCTTCCCTTGCCCTTACACGTCGTGCACGGATCTTTGATGACTTGCCCTTCACCGCGACACGCACTGCAGGCCGTTGCCATCGTGAAGAAACCTTGTTGGCGTACCACTTGGCCTGCGCCGCCGCAGGTTTTACAAACTTCCGGCTTGGTCCCTGCTTTGGCGCCCGTACCCGTACATGTTTTGCAGGATTCTTCAGTGTCGAATTGAATTTCTTTTTTTGTTCCGCTCAATACATCACTTAACTGAATATCGAGCAGATAACGGAGATCGGATCCGCGTTGCGCACGCGAGCCGCTGCGAGTGCGACCGCGACCTTGCGGATGGCCGCCAAAAATGTCGCCGAAAATATCTCCGAACGCCGAGAAAATATCATTGATGTCGTTAAAGCCGCCCGGGTGCCCACCACCGAATCCACCACCAAAGGCAGCATGGCCAAATTGATCATAGCGTTGACGTTTTTTTTCGTCCGATAGGACATCGTAAGCTTCAGCTGCTTCTTTAAATTTATCTTCGGATTCTTTATCGCCGGGATTGCGATCTGGATGAAATTTCATCGCTAAAGAGCGATAAGCTTTCTTAATAGTGCCAGCATCAGAGGTCTTGGAAACCCCTAAAATTTCGTAATAATCGCGCGCCATAGAGTAAATGTCGGTTCGGTCATGATATTGTCAAGCCTATAACATTTCAGTTGCGCCGAACTTCAATTCCCTTACGATATTCGAATGTCAAAGCGCCTATTGTGGATTTTATTTCCGATTTTAATCGGCTTCATTATTTTCGCAAACCTCACATTCAATGGACCTCAAGAACAAAATGCACTGATGCTGGCGCCGCCTAACTCCATTCAATATTTTACCATGGGTTACACCGAAACTTTCGGTGATGTACTGTGGCTTGGCGCAATTCAAAGGTCGGACGGCTGCGAACAACATCGTGGTGGTTCATCAACTGACAGTAATGGCCGTAGAATGGGGCTTGATCGCACCCCGAGTTGTCACCTGGGATGGCTGTACCACATGCTGAGTCTGGTTTTAGATTTGATCCCGAGGTTTTATTACGCGGCACGTGTCGGCCCGGTTATTTTAAGTGTCATTGTTGATGACATTGCGGGCGCCACTTTGTTGTTCGAAAAGGCGATGGTCAATTTTCCAGACGACTGGGTGATCATGACTCGAGCCGGATATCATTTTGTTTTCGAACTTGAAGATGAGCGCCGGGGCGCCGCACTTTATTTACGGGCGGCTCAACTGGGGGCTCCACAGTGGATGGCCTTGTATGCGGCTAAGCTTTACGACCGCAGCGGTCGGCGAGAACTTGCTCGCAGCGTCCTTGTCGATTTTTTGAAGTCCAATACCATCGAACCGGTACTAAAGAAAAAATTTGAAGAAAAACTACGCGATCTTTAGGCAAAAAAAATGGGGCCGAAGCCCCATTTCAAATTCAATATTAAAGTCCAAAAACTATTGAGTGCCGTCCTGAGTGTTCAGAACACGCTTCAATTGAGTGATCGTCCAGCGATCATCCAATGCGCCACCGATAGTCCCGCGCGCTGCTGCTGTAAACTGGGCAGTGTTGCCCGTTCCGGCAGGAGCAACTGCACCAAGTACTGAACCCGCGGCAAAACCCGAACCGTTAGTACAACGAGTTGGGAAGGCCACGCACACACCTGCAGTATCAAAGTTCGCCGCGGCAACACCGACCGCATTGACGTAATCCGGCGGCAATATACCACCAGAAAAGCCTGGAGCTGGTAAAGCAGCAGCGAAGCCACCAAGGTAACGAAGCGTACCATCTGGAACATAACCAATGACCGGCAAGTTCGTCGCATAGTTTTCCCACTGACCTGCAAAAGCAGACTCTGCAGCATGGATACCACCAAGCATTGCAGTTGCTTCTGTTTGACGAGCTTTACGTTGGAAACGTTGAAAGTTCGGAATGGCGACAGCCGCCAAAATACCGATGATCGCAACAACGACCATCAATTCGACGAGCGAGAAACCCTTCGCGCCCAATTTACCCTTAACCATTAAATCCCCCTACATACGTGAACGTGTTTTAAGAACGTTTGTTTATCGGTTCCATTAGCAAAAACCGCGAGGCCTTTTCTTTATGAAACCGCACAGAACCTTTTTGACTCTGATTTAAAAATTGTACCTGAAGCGGATGCGCCGTCAAAACTAAAATAGTTGAGTCTATTCGGCTCGAAAGTTGGTCTAGGTCGCTGAAACTTTAGTCGAATCTCATCTTGAATCACCGCCGTCTGGACTAAGATCGAGATAAGCCTTGCGAATTTTTTTATGGCGCGACTCAACGTGAGACAAGTCGAGTCACGCGGAATGCTTTTAGTCTGCCTCATTTTTGCATGATAAAATAAGAATGGCGCAAGCGGAGCTTCTCTCCTATTTTCGTGGCACTGTGCCCCGCGAATCAAAAGAAATGCCTCGCGCTTGACGCTTGCAATTGGCGACTCATATTTGAGTCTGCGGAGGTAAAGTGGCCGATGAAAAAAAAGGCGGGCTGAAAGAGAACCCAGCCGGTGGAACCCAAACCCTTGTCAAAGCAAAACCGAAGTTACAAGAGCCA
>JAYTDP010000322.1:0-2629 GCA_043735865.1 Bdellovibrionales bacterium | reverse complement strand
CGTTTGGCGATTTGCACCGAAAGCTCCTTAGCAGATTGCTGACAACGTTATGGCCCAATATACAAAAGGGGCGACGAAAACGCCACCCCCGAATTGTTTTAACTAACGATAAGTTCTTAAGCTTTAGTGAACGCGAAATCGAGCTTGTCGTCGATGACCTGCACTTTGATTTCGCCGCCCTTCGACACATCTCCGAAAAGGATTTGATCGACAAGAGGCTTCTTCAAATGCTCATCCACAGTGCGCGCGAACGGTCTCGCCCCATACTGCGGCTGATGGCCTTTCGTAAACAACCACTTTGCGACTTCTTCGGTCACGCTGAGGCTGACTTTTTTCTTTTTCAGCTGCTGACGAAGCTCTTCGACGAACTTGTTGACCACTTGGACCAAGCGGTCTTCAAGAAGCGGTTTAAACTCAACAATCGCGTCGAGACGATTGATAAACTCAGGACGGAAGGTTGCTTTTAGAGCTTCTACCGACTGCGCTGATCCCGACTCCTGCTTAATGCCGAGTCCGCCTTTCGATGCTTCCATTGCGCCCGCATTGCTTGTCATAATAATGATCGCGTTCGTGAAGTCAGCGACCTTTCCATTATTATCCGTCAATTTACCCGCATCCATCACTTGCAACAAAATGTTCGAGAGATCCGGATGCGCTTTTTCGATTTCGTCGAAAAGGACGACGGCGTGAGGGGTTTTCGTCATCGCTTCAGTCAGCTGACCGCCTTCTTCATAGCCCACGTAACCAGGAGGCGCCCCGACCAGACGGCTGACGGCGTGTTTCTCCATGTACTCGCTCATGTCGTAGCGTAAGAATTCAATGCCCAACGCTTTGGCCAATTGCTTCGCTAACTCAGTTTTGCCGACGCCGGTAGGTCCAGCAAACAAGAACGAACCGATGGGCTTGTTCTCGCGGCTGAGACCCGTGCGGGACAACTTGATTGCCGACACAACTTTTTCGACCGCCAAATCTTGGCCGTAAATGACTTTTTTAAGCTCGAGGTCAAGATTGCGCATAACTTCGCGCTCGTTGGTTGTCACCGACGATACCGGCACTTGCGCCATCGCCGACACAACTTTTTCGACATCTTTCGTATTCACGGTTTGTGCATCTTCGCTCTTCGCAGCGATACGAACTTTTGCGCCGACTTCATCCATGACATCAATCGCCTTGTCGGGGAGTTGACGGCCGTGAATATATTTAGCTGCGAGCTCGGCACAGGCCTTGATCGAAAGTTTCGTATACGAAACATTGTGATGTTTCTCGTACCGCTCGCGAAGACCATCAAGGATTTTGATTGTGTCCTCAACGCTCGGCTCTCTCACATCGATTTTTTGGAATCGACGAGCGAGTGCACGGTCTTTTTCGAAACTATTGCGGTACTCTTTATATGTCGTCGAACCAATGCAGCTCAAAGTGCCGTCGGCCAATGCGGGCTTTAGTAAATTCGACGCATCCATAGTCGAGCCCGAAGTGCCACCTGCGCCAACCACGGTATGAATTTCATCGATGAACAATATGGCTTTTTTCTTTTTGCGAAGTTCAGTCATGACGGCCTTCAGGCGTTCTTCGAAATCACCGCGATATTTTGTGCCGGCAATTAAAGCGCCCATATCGAGCGAGAATATCTCGGCATCTTTTAATTGCGAAGGCACATTGCCGGTCACAACTCGTTCTGCCAGGCCATCCGCAATTGCAGTTTTACCAACTCCAGCCTCACCGATCAGAATCGGATTGTTCTTCGTCCGTCGCGCCAATACTTGCACGCAGCGTTCGATAACATCGTCGCGACCAATCAGTGGATCCGCTTTTCCGGCCTTCACCTTTTCATTCAAATTGACGGTAAAGTTATCGAGCGCCGATCCTGCACCCACTTCTGCGGCATCTGTGCCCTGAGATGTTTGTGATGCGGAGTTAGTAAGTGAGCCACTGGTTTTTGAGTTTGTTCCGTGAGAAATATAGTTCACAACATCAAATTGCGTGACGCCCGCTTTTTCTAAGAAATAAACGGCATGCGATTGACGCTCATTAAAGAGGGCAACCAAAACGTATCCCGTCGTGACTTCTTTTTTACCTGCGGATTGAACCTGAATCGCCGCGCGTTGCAAGAGACGGTGAAATGCAATCGTCAGTTCGGGTTTCCAAGCGGGGAAGTTCTGAATCACTTCGTCGCCAACGACCGGACTATGGTTTTTCACATGCTGTTCAAGATCACGCTTGAGCGACGATAAGTTAGCCCCGCAGGCGGTCAAAATATCCGCCGCATCCGGATTGTCGAGAAGGGCGAGCAAAACATGCTCGAGACTGACAAACTCGTGATGACTTTCGGCTGCGACCCGGACGGCTTCATTCAATGAAGCTTCTAGCTTGGGGTTTAACATTTAGGCCTCCTTCTCCATCACGCTTTTTAATGGATGCTTATTTTTACGAGCATAATCATTGACGAGATAGGTTTTGGTTTCGGCTATCTCGTGACTAAAAATACCGGCGACTCCAGACCCCTGATGGTGAACCTGAAGCATAATCCGGGTGGCCTCTTCGCCGGTTTTGGCAAAAAACTTTCCGAGCACGTGAATGACAAAATCCATCGGCGTAAAATCGTCGTTCAAAAGAACCACTTTATATTGAG